>NZ_JBIWNZ010000004.1:48246-174998 GCF_044767505.1 Kitasatospora sp. NPDC101235 | reverse complement strand
GGCGGTGTGTTCGCCCCGCCCGCCGGCCGAACCCGTCTTTTGCTAACCCGGCCCCCCCCCCCCCCCCCCCCCCCCCCGCCCGGGGGGCCCCCCCCGGGGGGGGGGCGGGGGGCCCACGCCCGGGTGCGCGGGCTCAGCCGTCGATGCGGTGCTGGCTCCAGAAGGAGGTCAGGTCCACGGTGGTGGCGGCCTGGGCCGCGGCCTTGAACTCCGCGGTGGTGGAGACGCCGTACCAGTGCGCCTGCGCGTAGTTCCGCAGCAGCGTGGTCATCGCGGTGTCGCCGATCGTCCGGCGCAGGTCGTGCAGGGCGCACTTGCCGTAGCCGTAGACGACCGTGGAGTAGCGGGAGGAGTTGGCGTCCCAGTACGCCATCGAGTTGGTGATCCTCTCCTCCGAGGAGGCCCAGGAGACGCTGTTCCAGCAGCCGTTGCCGGTCTTGCCGAGGGCGAGGTCGGCGGCGTAGTCAGTGAAGGCCTCGTCCAGCCAGGGGCCGTTGTACTCGTCGTCGCCCACGATGCCGTACCACCACTGGTGACCGATCTCGTGGGTGAGCGCCGTGGTGCTGACCAGGTCGAGGACGAAACCCGGGTACTCCATGCCGCCGAACCAGAAGTTGTTGTCGATCACCGCGTCCAACTCGCCGTACGGGTATGCACCGAAGCGCTGGGCGTGGGCGTCGACCGCCGAGGTCGCGGTGGAGAGCATCGACTTGGAGTCGGCCGAACTGATCCCCGCCACCGAATAGACGTTGACCTTCACCCCGACCGCGGAGGTGCCGGAGATCTTCGTGAACGGCCCGGCGCCCCAGGCGAAGTCGCGCACCTTGCTCGCGGTCGCCTTGGTGACGGTCCGTCCGGCCGCACCGGGGGTGTCCACCGAGGTGCCGGTCGCGGGCACCAGCAGGCCGGTCGGGTGGTCCAGGGTGACGGTGAAGTCCGAGGCCACCGAGTAGAAGGACTCGCCGTTGTTGGTGTACGGGTCGAGGTGCCAGCCGGCCGCGTCCCGCACCGCCAGGACGGGCAGGGCGTTGCCGAGGAAGTTGTACGCGCCGTCGTGGCCGAAGCGGTCCGCGCCGCTCGGCACGGTGATGCCGAGGTCGAATCCGACGGTGCCGCTCTGGCCCTGCGCGAGCGGAGCCGGCAGGGTGATCTTGAGCGCGGTGCAGTTCACCGTGAGCGGGGAGGGCGTGCCGCCGGTCACGTTGGTCACCGTGATCGGGGTGCTGGGGCAGCTGCCGTGCGCGTTGTCCCACAGCCGCAGGTACACCTCGTTCAGCGGGGTGGGCGAGGCGTTGCTGAAGGTCACGCTCTCGTGCCCGGTCCAACTGCCGCCGGAGGCATCGCTGGTGAGGTCGACGGTGTACGCCGGCGCGACCGGGGTGCGGGTCGGGTCGCCGGGCTGGGGCGGGGTGGTACCGCCGCCGGAGACGTCCAGGGTGACGTCGTCCAGCACGAAGCTGGTCTGCAGGCTGGAGTCCTCGACGCCGGTGAAGGCGAGCGTCACGGTCTGGCCCGCGAAGGCGGAGACGTCGACGGTCTTGTGCACGTACCCGGCCTGGGCGTCCAGGTTGGAGTAGGTGGCCACAGTGGTGGAGCCGAGTTTGACGGTCAGCTTGTCGTAGGCGGTGCTGCCGGTCGTCTCGGCGGTGTCGACGTGCAGCCAGAACCCGAGCGTCGCGGTGCCGCACCCGGCGGGGAGGGTGACGGACTGCGAGAGCGTGTCGGTGTGGCTGGAGCCGTACCCGTCGAGCCAGGCGTAGGAGCTGCCGGAGTGCGCGCTCTGGCGACTGTCGGCGGTGATCGCGCCGCTCGGCGCCGTCCAGGGCGAACTTCCGGACTCGAAACCGCCGTTGGCCGCCACCTGGGCGGGTGTACAGTCCGCGGCGCTCGCCACATCGGGGGTGGCGAGCACCGCGAGGCCGGTCGCCGCGAACAGGGCGGCGCCGGTCAGGGCAGGCAGGAGTCTTCTCATCGGTGCCTCTCGTGGGGGAGCGGGCCGGGAGCAGCAGCGTGACAGCAAACCCGCACCTTTGAAAGGCTCATGACATGAGACGCATACGCCTCACCTGCTGACCGGCTCGCCGGATGACCACCTCACCGGATGACCGGCCCAGCGGATCACCGGTTCACCGGCTCACCGGCTCACCGGCTCACCGGCTCACCGGACGACCGCCCTACCGGATCACCGGCAGCACCGCCGCCGCGCTGCGGCCGGTCGCCGCCTCGATGAAGGCCGCCGGTTCGGCGACCTCCGCCAGAAGCGCGCGGGTGAAGTGCAGCGCCCCCTCGGCGGGCGGCGGGCCGCCGACGGCCGCGACCAGGTCGAGCAGGTGGACGGTCGCCTCCATCAGCGCCACCTCGCCGAGCGCGCCGACCGTCACGCTGCCGAGCAGCGGGTGCGCCACCGTGGTGCCCGGCGGCAGGTCCGCGAGGCCGTCCAGCGCGGCCGGGCCCTCCACGCCGAACCGGGCGATCAGCGCGGCGGGTTCGGCCACCTCGGCGGCCTGCTTCGCCGCCTCGGCGACCTGGCCGGCGGCGGAGTGGGCGATGCCGCCGGGCCGGTTGTAGGCGCGCAGGATGCCGGCCCCGTCAACCACCTCGGCCTGCCCGTCCAGGACGGCCGCGCGCAGCCCGGTGAACATCTCCGGCACCGGCGCCACGTGCGCGTACAGCTCCCGTACGGTCCACCCGGGCAGCCGGGTGGACCGGTCCCAGTCCTCGGCGACCAGGGCCGCACCCCGCTCCGCCCAGGAGGCCCAGGCCTGAGCCAACAGCACTCGCACCGGGTCGTTCTGACTGTTCATCGATTCTCCTCGGGACGCTGATCACGGGGTTTCCCACGCTACCCCGGGCTCCCGGAAAACCGTTTGCCGCCCCCTCCCCGAGCCGTCACCATCGGCGCATGACCGACTCCGCCGCCCGCCCGCTGCCCGCTCCCGCCGCCACCCGCCCGGCCCGGATCCAGCAGCAGCCCGGCCACCCCCGAAGGCCCGACGCCGTCCGCTCGTGAGGGCCGCACTGGCCGCGGGGCTGCTCGCCGGGCTCGGCGTGGCCGTCCCGGTGGGGGCCGTCGGGGCCTACCTGGTGTCGCTCACCGCGCGCACCTCGCTGCGCACCGGCGCCTGCGCCGCCCTCGGCGTGGCCACCGCGGACGGGCTGTACGCGCTGCTCGCGGCGGCCGGCGGGACCGGCCTCGCGCCGCTGCTCGAACCGGTCGCCCGGCCGCTGCGGACCGTCTCCGCCCTGGTGCTGCTGGCCCTGGCCGCCCGAACGGCCGTCAGCGCGCTGCGCAGCCGTCCCGGCACCGCCGCCGGACCGCAGGCCTCGCCGCCCACCCCCGCCCGGGCCTTCCTGACCCTGCTGGGCATCACCCTGCTGAACCCGCTCACCGTCCTCTACTTCGCCGCCCTGGTGCTCGGAGGGGGCAGCCAGGACGGCGTCCCGGCCCGGGCGGCCTTCACCGTCGGCGCCTTCACTGCATCCGCCTGCTGGCAGCTGCTGCTGGCCTCCGGCGGCGCGCTGCTCGGCCGGGCGCTGACCGGCCCGCGCGGCCGGCTGCTCGCCGCCCTCGGCTCCGCCGCCCTGGTCGCCGCCCTCGCCGTCCGGCTGCTGCTCGGCTGAGCACCGGCCGGCCGCCCGACGGTCCACGCCACACCCTTGGCCCACCAGCCCACCGCCCCCGGCAACGTCCGGCTACGCAGCGCAACCGGCTCCGCCGCCCCCGGCGCCGTACCCACCCTCTCCGCGCGGCTCCGCCGCCGGTCGACTGACCAGCGGGATCGGCGGGCCGGTCACCAAGAGCCGCTCGCCCGTTTACGTCCGATTCGTACCTTGTATCCTGGTTCTGTATCCGTTGAGTGACATCCGCCGAAGACCCAGCCCGAAGACCCAGCCCGACAGCGGGCCCTGCACCGCAGCCGCCCCGCCGAGCGGCCCGACCGGCTCGGGCACGGCCGACGACGCTGTCACGGACCCGGAGGAGTGCGGACATGGCCGAGCGGGACGCCCCCGAGAAGCGGGGCCGGCTGAGCCGCCCGCTGGTGCTGGGCGCCGCCGTGGCCCTGGTCGACCGCGAGGGCCTGGCCGCGCTGACCATGCGCAGGCTGGCGGCCGAGCTCGGCGTGGAGTCGATGGCCCTGTACCGCTACACGCCGGGCAAGGAGGCCCTGCTCGACGGCCTGGTCGAGGCCTACTTCGACGAGATCAACGCCCGGCTGCGGGCCGGCGCCGGCCGCGGCCCCCACGAGGCCGGCTGGCGCGCCGAACTGCGCCGGATCTCCAGGGCGTTCGCCGCCACCGCGCACGCCCACCCCGAGATCCTGCCGCTGATCGCGACCCGCCCGCTGTCCGTCCCGGTGGCCCGCCGCCCGGCCTCGGTGCTGGAACTCACCGAGCACATCCTGGCCGTGCTCGGCCAGGCCGGCTTCGACGACGCGGGCACGCTGACCGTCTACCGCACCTTCGTCGCCTGGAACCTCGGCTGCCTGCTGGTGGACAAGCGCCAGGTGGTCGACAACCCGAACGAGCCGGACCCGGTCCTGCGGCTCGGCCTGCACCGACTGCCCGCCGCCGAGTACCCCCGGCTGCGCGCCCTGGTGCCCCGGTTCGCCGACTTCGACGACGAGGCCGAGCTGCTGAGCGGCCTGGACAGCCTGCTCGACCGGATGCCCGAGCCGCCCCTTGACGGCTTCTACGGCAGCGACGCATCCTGAGGATACGAGGTACACGTCGGACATATCCGCCCTGATCGGCGCCGCCGGGCCACCCTGCACCATCGCGGCAGCCCGCTGACGGCGCCCGGAAGAAGTCCCGATGTCCTCCACCCCGAACGCGTCACCCCACGACGACATCCTGCGCCTGCGCGTCACCGCCAAGGATCCGGAGACCCTGCGCGCGCTGCTGCGCGACACCCACCCCGACGTCGGCGGACGCCCGCACGTCGAGGAGGACGGCCGCATCGGCATCGACGTCTACGCCCCGGCCGACCAGGTCCCGGCCCTCGAACGCGAGGGCATCACGGTCACCCGGGTCGGCAACGCCAGCGAGGCCGGGCGCGCCGCCCAGGCCGAGGTCGGCGTCGGCGACCGCTTCGCCCCCGCCGACGCCGTCCCGCGCGGCCTGGCCACCAAGCTCTCCGGCTGACCCGGGAGGCCCGCCATGCCGTACCTGAACGTCACCGAGGTCGAGTCCGCCGTGACCAGCCTGGCCACCGCCTACCCCGACATCACCCAACTCCTCACGCTGCCCGAGGCCTCGCACGAGGGCCGCACCGCCCACGCCCTGTTGATCAGCGAACCCGCGACGGCCCCCAAGCCGTGCGTCATGATGATCGGCGGCGTCCACGCCCGCGAGTGGGGCAGCTGTGAGATCCTCATCCACCTCGCCGCCGACCTGCTGGAATCCCACCGGGACGGCACCGGCCTCGGCTACGGCGGCACCGCCTTCACCGCCGGCCAGGTCAGCAGCCTGCTCCACCGGCTCGACCTGGTGCTCTACCCGCTGGTCAACCCCGACGGCCGCAACTACAGCCAGACCGTCAGACCGATGTGGCGCAAGAACCGCAACCCGGCCAACGCCGGCGGCAGCCCGAACCCGGACTGCGTCGGCGTCGACATCAACCGCAACTACGACTTCCTCTTCGACTTCGTCACCGCCTTCGACCCGAACGCCAACCCCCAGGTGTCGAACGACCCCTGCGACCCGCAGGTGTACGCCGGCCCGAGCGCGTTCTCCGAACCGGAGACCCGCAACGTCCGGTGGCTGCTGGAGCAGCTCCCGCTGACCCAGTGGTTCGTCGACGTGCACAGCTACTCGCAGGACGTGCTCTACAACTGGGGCGACGACGAGAACCAGTCGATCGACCCCGGCATGAACTTCCGCAACTCCGAGTACGACGGCAAGCGCGGCCTGCCCGGCGACCTCACCTACTCCGAGTACATCCCCAAGGGCGACCAGGACGCCGCCGTGCTGCTCGCCGAGGCGTTCTGCCACGGCGTCAACGGCGTGCGCGGCCTGACGTACAAACCGATGAGCGGTTTCCACCTGTACCCGACGAGCGGGACCAGCGACGACTACGTCTACTCCCGCGGCTTCGCCGACCCCGACCAGGGCAAGGTGCTCGGCTTCACCGTCGAGTGGGGCACCGAATTCCACCCGCGGTGGGCGGAGATGGAACAGATCATCCGTGATGTGGACGCCGGGCTGGTGCAGTTCTGCCTGGCCACCGCCTGAACAACCCCTGAGCCGCAGTGCCCGACAGCAGGGCGCCCGCCGCGGTCGGTCGCGGCGGGCGCCCCGTCGTGCCGGGTCAGACGGCCCGGTGGAAGAACAGTTGTTTCGATCCGCAGCGCGGGAGCTGCGGTGGGAGTGCGCCGGGGAGGGCCCGCGGTGTCACCCTGCGTGCCGACCCCTGCGCTACGCGCTTACGAGGCACACGTACTTCGTATACGAGTCTGCTCGCACCCCCGCGAGCTGGTCAAGGGTGGACCGGGACGCTCCGCCGCCCGCCCTGCGGGATCCGCCCGACGGGCCCGGACTCAGACCCGGGCGCCGAGCATCCGCAGCACCAACTCGCCGTAACGGCGCCCGAGTTCCTCCGGCGCCTCCGTGGAGTTGGCCGTGTACCAGCGGGAGACGTCGATGCCCAGCGAGGTGACCGCGCGGGCCGCCGTCCGCACCTCCGTCACCTGGAAGTCCCCCACCGCCACGCCCGCCTCGATCAGCGCGCTGACCTCGCGCTCGATGTCCAGCCGCAGCGCCGCGACCACCGCATAGGCGTCCTCGGGCAGCGCGTGCAGTTCGTAGTTGACCACCCGGCCGACCGTCCTGGCCCGGGCGTGCCAGGCGGTGAACTGCTCGACCAGCCTGCGCATCCGCTCGGCCGGACCGCCCAGTCCGGCCACCGCGTCCCGGACCAGGGTCAGCGTGGCGGCGTGACCGGCCCGGCTGATCTCGGCCAGCAGCGCGGCCTTCGACTGGTAGTGGATGTACAGCGCGGCCGGGCTCATCCCCGCCGCGGTGGCGATGTCCCGGGTCGTGGTGGCGTGGAAGCCGCGCTCCGCGAACGACTCGACGGCGGCCTGGAGCAGCCGGTACGCCGCTTCGGGGCGGGCGTCGGCGCCGGGCAGGGTCGGCCAGAGGTCGGCGAGCGGGGTGCTGGTCATGGCGCCATCCTCCCAGAGAACTCGTACAGGCATTCCCGCCGACCACCCCGCGGGACAGGCGGGCGTTCGGCAGGCTGTTGACAGGTTCCCGCACCGACAGCATGCTGAGCAAGCGCTTAGTCAGCGACAGTCCTCAGGACTCAGCATCCCCGTGGGAAAGGCAGGACGCTCCGTGGTGCACTCCTTCAAGGGCCGGGTGGCCGTCGTCACCGGATCGAGCCGGGGCATCGGCCTCGGCATCGCGCGCGAGCTGGTCGACCGCGGGGCCAAGGTCTGCCTCACCGCCCGCAACCCGGAGCCGCTGGCCGAGGCCGTCCGCGACCTGGGCGGCCCGGACAACGCGATCGCCGTCGCGGGCAAGGCCGACGACCCGGCGCACCAGGAGGAGGCCGTCGCCCGCACCCTGGAAGCCTTCGGCCGGCTCGACCACCTGGTCAACAACACCGGCATCAACCCCGTCTACGGGCCGGTCCTCGACACCGACGAGGCCGCCGCCGCCAAGATCCTCGCCGTCAACGTGCTGGCCCCGCTGGCCTGGACCCGCCGCGCGCACGCCGCCTGGATGGGCGAGCACGGCGGCTCGATCGTCAACGTCGCCTCCATCACCGGCATCCGCGCCTCGCTCGGGATCGGCATGTACGGCGTCAGCAAGGCCGCGCTGATCCGGCTCACCACCGAACTCGCCGCCGAGCTGGGCCCCCAGGGCGTCCGGGTCAACGCCGTCGCCCCCGCCCTGGTGAAGACCAGGTTCGCCGAGGCGCTGTACGAGGGCCGCGAGGAGAAGGTCGCCAAGGCCTACCCGCTCGGCCGTCTCGGCGTCCCCGAGGACGTCGCCGGCGCCGTCGCCTTCCTGCTCTCCCCGGACGCCGGCTGGATCACCGGCCAGACCCTCGTCGTGGACGGCGGGGTCACCCTCGGCGGTGGCATGTGACCACCGGGGCGTTCGACGGCCGGGGCGTGGTGGTGACCGGCGGCGGCCGGGGCATCGGGGCCGCACTGGCCCGGGCCTTCGCCGCGGCCGGCGCCCGGGTGGTGGTCAACGACCTGGACGCCGGGGCGGCCCACGCCGTGGCGAAGGAGTGCGGGGGCACCGCGCTGCCCGGGGACGCCGCCTCCGCCGAGGGGCTGGCCGGCCTGGTCGGGCGGGCCCGCGGCGAACTCGGCGAGATCGACGTGTGGTGCGCCAACGCGGGCGTCGCCCCGGTCGGCGGGGCGGACGCGCCCGCCGCGGCCTGGGCGAGCGCCTGGGAGGTCAACGTCATGGCCCACGTCCGGGCCGCCGAACTGCTGCTCCCCCGCTGGCTGGAGCGCGGCGAGGGCCGCTTCCTGGCCACCGTCTCCGCCGCCGGGCTGCTCACCATGCTCGGCTCCGCCCCTTACGCCGTCAGCAAGCACGGCGCGCTGGCCTTCGCCGAGTGGCTCTCCGCGACCTACCGCCACCGGGGTGTCCGGGTGCACGCGCTCTGCCCGCAGGGCGTGCGCACCGACATGCTCACCTCCACCGGCGCGGTCGGCGAGGCGCTGCTGGCCCCGACCGCGCTCGACCCGGCGGACGTCGCCGAGGCGGCGCTGGACGGCATGCGCGAGGAGCGCTTCCTGCTCCTGCCGCACCCCGAGGTCGCCGACTACTACCGGGTCCGGGCCACCGACCCGGACCGCTGGATCGCCGGCATGAACCGGCTCCAGCAGGGACTGGAGAGGAGCGAGCTGCTGTGAGGGCCTGGCAGGTGCGCGAACTCGGCGAGCCGGCCGAGGTGATGCGGCTGGCCGAGGACGTCGCGCGGCCGGTGCCCGGGCCGGGGCAGCTGCTGGTCCGGGTGCGGGCGGCGGCCGTCAACTTCCCGGACGCGCTGATGGTGCGCGGGCAGTACCAGGTCCGCCCGCCGCTGCCGTTCACGCCCGGCGTGGAGCTGTGCGGCGAGGTGGTGGACGGCGCCCGGCGGGGCGAGCGGCTGATCGGCAACCCGGTGCTGCCGCACGGCGCCTTCGCCGAGTACGCCCTGCTGGACGCCGACGCCGCGTTCCCGGCGCCCGAGGCGCTGGACGACGCCGAGGCCGCCGCCCTGCACATCGGCTACCAGACCGCCTGGTTCGCGCTGCACCGCCGGGCCCGGCTGCGGGCCGGTGAGACCCTGCTGGTGCACGCGGCGGCCGGCGGGGTCGGCAGCGCGGCGGTCCAGCTCGGCCGGGCGGCCGGGGCACGGGTGATCGCCGTGGTCGGCGGGCCGGCGAAGGCACGGACGGCGGAGGCGCTCGGCGCCGACCTGGTGGTGGACCGCCGGGAGCGGGACTTCGTCGCCGCCGTCAAGGAGGCCACCGACGGGCGCGGCGCGGACGTGGTCTTCGACCCGGTCGGCGGCGAGGCGTACACCGGCTCCACCCGGTGCGTCGCCTTCGAGGGCCGGATCGTGGTGGTCGGCTTCGCCGCCGGGCAGGTGCCCGCCCCGGCGCTCAACCACGCCCTGGTGAAGAACTACGCGATCCTGGGCCTGCACTGGGGCCTCTACAGCACCCACGACCCGCGCGCCGTCCGCACCGCCCACGACGAGCTCACCAGGCTCGCCGAGCAGAGTGTCGTCCGCCCCCTGGTGAGCGCCCGGGTGCCGCTGGCCGCCGCCTCGGACGCCGTCCGGCGCGTCGCCGCCGGGCTCAGCACCGGCCGGATCGCCGTGCTGGGCGACTGACCGGCGATCCACCGCCCGCGCGGCCGGTAATCCGGCTGCGCGGGCCCACGGCCGCTGCCAGGATGCCGGGATGACATCGTTTTCCATCGCTCGCGACTCGTTGGAGGGTCTGGCCCTCGGGGACGGATTCGGAGAGCGCTGGTTCCCCCTGTTCCGCTCACCCAAGGAGGCGTTCGAACAGATCCGGGCCCGGCGCACCCCGGAGGAAGGCCCCTGGCACTGGACCGACGACACCGCCATGGCGCTGTCGGTGTTCGGCGTCCTGACCGCCTTAGACGCGGTGCACCAGGAGCGACTCGCCCAGGCCTTCGCGGCGAACTACCGGGCGGATCCGGGCCGCGGGTACGGACACGGGATGCACCTGCTGCTGCCCGGACTGGCCGGGGATCCCGGGAGTTGGCGCACCGCCGCGCGGGAGCTGTTCGACGGCCAGGGCAGCCTCGGCAACGGCGCGGCGATGCGGGTGGCCCCACTGGGCGCCTGGTTCTCCGCGGACCTGGACGAGGCGTCGGAGCAGGCGGCGCTGTCCGCGGAGGTCACCCACGCCCACCCCGAGGGCGTCGCCGGGGCCGTGGCCGTCGCCCTCGCGGCGGCTCTCGCCGCCCGCGGCCGCTCCGGGCCCGCACCCGTCGGCGCCGGGCTGCTGGCCGAGGTCGCCGGCCGCACCCCGCGGGGCGCGGTCCGCGACGGCGTGAGCCGGGCCGCCGACCTGCCCGCCGACACCGAGCCCTGGCGCGCGGCCGACCTGCTCGGCAACGGGCAGCGGATCCGGGCGAGCGACACCGTCCCGTTCGCGCTGTGGTCCGCCGCGCACCACCTCGACAGCCTCACCGACGCCCTCTGGACCACTGCCGAGGGACTCGGTGACGTGGACACCACCTGCGCCATCACCGGCGGCGTGGTCGCCGCCCGCACCGGCCTCGCGAACGTCCCGCCGCAGTGGCTGGCCTGCCGCGAAGCTCTGCCCGCATGGGTCGCCGAGGCCGAAGCCGAGGCATAGGCGCCGACGCACAGGGGCCCTCGCACAGGGGCCCTCGCACCGTGCCGAGGTCACCGCCCCGCGGCGATGACCTCCAGGGCCGGGCGCGGCTAGCAGCCGGGCAGGGCCGCGACACCTGAACATTCGAGTTGGAACTGCATCGATGAGCGTCGGTTCCACCGCGGCGCCGGCACCCCTCGGGGGCCGGCGCCCGACACCCGAGTTCGGCGTCAGTAGATGAGCGTCACGTCAGTAGATGAGCGTCAGTAGATGAGGATGTCCCAGTGGCTGCCCTCGTTGCAGTACAGGTTGCCCGATGCGGCCTTCCACTGCGGGTAACCGTCGCCCCGGTAGCCGATGTAGGTGAAGCTGTTCTGAATGTAGTTGTCGATGCAGGAACTGCGGGCGATGTCGACCTTGTAGCCGTTGTAGTGGCTGTAGGTGCCGGAGGCGTGGCCCACCTCGGTCCCGCCGGTGATGTTGATGGCACAGCCGCTGGCCTGCTTCAGGGTGATGATGGCACTCACCGTGCCCGAGTTGATCTGGTCGAACGAGGTGCAGGTGGAGTTGGACCTGGTGGTACAGCCCCCACTGGAACTCCACGTGATGCCGGCGTTGCTGAGCTGACTGGCGGCCGTCGACTGCGACAGCTTGGTACCGCTGGCGCCGGCCGTGGGCGCCGAGACGGCGAGGCCGGCCAGGGCCAGGGCGACGACGGTGGCTGCGGTGCGTGGCTTCATCTGCATCTCCCGGTGAGGATGGCGTGCATCCGACTCGACTCCCGGAACCTGCCGCGCCTCGGCAGGAGGGCGGGAGGTCCGGCGCCGGGCCGACGGAACCGGCCCGGACGAAGGGGTCGTACGAAGTGCTGTGACGCGGCAGTGCTCCGGCGCGAGGGCCGACCGATCCGTCCGGCACCACCGCCCGCGGCTCCAAGGACACGAGGAGCGGGCTTCGAGAACCGGCATCGGACCATGATGGCCTACCGCTGTCTATGCGGGTAGACCCCGGTCTGTGAATTTCGCATGGCGGGGAGCGGCCTTCCGCGGGTCGAAACGCTCCGTCGACCGGCCGGCCGTGAAGCCGCCGACATCCACCGGCGTGCGACTGCCGAGGAGTTGTTCCCGGTCGCACGATCACCCGCGCAGTGGTCACCGCCCCTCGGCGATGACCTCCAGGGCCACCGCCGCGAGCTTCCCGTCCCCGAGCGGCGCGCCGATCACCCCGTCCGGGCCGGGCGCGGCGATCGCGCCCAGGAACTCGGCGTACAGGCCGTTGCGCAGCACCGTCCAGCGCAGCGTGGCGGACGCGCGCAGCCGGCGCTCCGTCCAGCGGTGGGCGAGGGCGTAGGGCAGGTGGTCGCCGTCGCCGGAGAGGCTGGTGTACACGAGGTGCTCGACCCGGCTCGGAGATCCGCTAGGGTCCGATGGCTCCGGCAACTCCGGCGGCTCCTGCCGGAGAATTCGCCGTCGCCCCGGGAATCACCGGCCGCGGAGGGCTGTTGCCCACGTACTGACGGACGATCAACAACGGGGGAATGCCATGGCGCACGACGACAACACCGTGCACGGGACGGTGGAGGCTGGCTTCGAGGGCGTCCGGGAGGAGTTCGCCGCGGTGCTGGACGAGCTGCGCGAGGCGCCCGAGGCGCAGCTCGTGGTCCACCACCACGGCCGCCGGGTGGCCGACCTGTGGGCCGGCCCCGGTACGACGGCGGACACGCTGACCGGCCTCTTCTCCCTCGCCAAGGGGGCGGCCCACCTGGTGGTCGCCCTCCTGGTCCAGGACGGCCTCATCGACCTCGACCGGGAAGTGGCCTCGTACTGGCCGGAGTTCGGGGCGGAGGGCAAGGACCGGCTCACCGTGCGCGAGCTGCTCGCCCACCGTGCCGGCCTGATCGGCGTCGACGGCGGCTTCACCGAGGCCGACCTGGCCGACGACCGACTGATCGCCGCGCGGCTCGCCGGTCAGCGGCCGTTCTGGGAGCCGGGAACGGCGTACGGCTACCACGCCTTCGTGATCGGCGCCCTGACGGGCGAGGTGGTGCGGCGGGTGACGGGCCGCTCGATCCAGGAGATCTACGAGGAGCGGGTCCGGGTGCCGTACGGCCTCGACTTCCACCTGGGTCTGCCGGAGGCTCTCGAACCGCGGTACGCCGAGGTGCTGCCGATGCTGCCGACGCCGGAGGAGGCCGAGCGGCTCGCCGCCGACGCGGCGGCGCCGGACAGCATCACGGGCATCGCGTTCAACCTGAACGCGGCCTCCCCGACCGACCCGGTGGCCTTCGCGAACTCCCGGGCCGTGCGGGTCCTCGGGCCCGCCTCCTCCGGTGCGATCGGCACCGCGCGGGGCGCGGCTGGGATGTACGCCGCGGCGATCAGCGAGGTGGACGGCCGGGCACCGCTGCTGAAGCCGGAGACCATCGCCGAGTTCGCGCGGGTCCGGTACCGCGGAACCGACCTCGTCGCCGGGAACGAGGACGTCTTCGGTCTGGGCTTCGAGGAGCTGAGCGGCCGTTACCGCGCCCTGGGCCCGAACGCCTTCGGCCACAGCGGGGCCGCCGGCTCGCTCGCCCTCGCCGACCCGGACAGCGGCATCGCCTACGCGTACACCCGCCGCCGCTTCGGCCTGCCGTCGGGCTACGGCGCGGGCCCGGAGAACCACCGGCTGATCACCGCCGCGGTCCGGGCGGTCTGAGAGCATCGTGCGGGCCGGAGCGGCACCGCTCCGGCCCGCACGACGGGCAGCGGCAGCGGAAGCACCGACGGAACGAGGAGTGAGGAGCAGTCATGGTGGATCAGATCAAGGAACCGGTGCGCCTCCCGGTCACCTTCGACCGGCCCCTGAGCCTGTTCGCCTACGTCATCGCGCACGGCCAGGTCCTCTTCCGTGGTGAGCAGGACGTCGAGGCCGGGCGGCCGACCACCCTGGAGGTGCTCTTCAAGAACGTCGGCGCGCTCTCGGTCGGCATGTGGTACCGCACGCTGACGATCCGGACCGCCTCCCCGGCGGAGGAGGAACGGGCTCTGGCCGCCGATCCCGACGGCGGGCGCGACCGGCGCGTGTTCATCCTGGAGACGGAGTCCGGCGGTGTCGGCCATGTGGTGGCCGGCGCGCTGTACTGGGCGGAGAGTTCCGCGCCCGCCGACTACAGCAGCTTCCTGATCCCCGACCACGAGCTGCCGAAGATCCGCCTCGACGGGCCGGCCCCGGCCAGGCCGGCCGTCGTCCGCACTCCGCTGTACTACTGACCCGGAGGCCGGTGGCCGTCAGCCGCCACCGGGCCTTCCGCGACGGGCTCTACCGCTCGTACGCCACCTCGGGGAAGCGCGCCGACGGCCCGTCGAGCAGGTGGTCGTCCTGGCCGCGCAGCCAGCGGTCGAAGAAGGACGCCACGTAGGTGCGGGTGGCCAGTTCTGCGCGGCCGGGGCGGATGTCACCGACGTCCTTGCGCAGCTGCTCGGCGCTGAGCACGCCCTGGCGGGCGAGTTGCGGCAGCAGCGGTTGGGCGTCGGTGTACGAGCCGTGGCGGGAGCCGGTGAGGGTGAGGTCGGCGTGCCAGCCGGTGCTGTGCTGCCACAGGGCGTTCCAGCCGGGCTGGTTGCGGTAGCTGCCGGAGTCGTCGCTTCCGGTGCCCATCAGCAGGAACGGGCGGTCCAGGCCGTCCTCGGCGACGCTGGGCAGGAAGACGCCGGTGTGGCCGTCGGGGCCGGGGAAGTGCATCTGCCCGTCCATGTTGATGCCGGCCGTGATCCGCGGGTCGTCGTGCATGGTCTGGAGCGCGGTGAAGCCGCCCGCCGACTGGCCGACCATGCCGATCCTGCCGAGGTCGAGGGCTCCGGCCACCCCGGCGGGCAGGCCGGGCTGCCCGCCCAGCTCGGTGAGCCGGTCCAGGACGAAGCGGGTGTCGGCCACCCGGGTGTCCATCGCCTTGCGCAGCACCGCGCCGATGTCCAGGCCGGGCTGCCCGAGCATGCCGGGGAGCACCGAGGGGGCCAGGTCGCCGCCGGGGAAGGCGACCTCGGAGGCCTCGTAGGTGTGGTCGACGGTGACCACCACGTAGCCGCGCGACGCGAGGTCCTCGACCAGCGCCGTCCCCCAGGTGCGCGGGTCGCCGAGGCCGGGCGAGTACAGCACGACCGGGCGCGGGCCGCCGGGCAGCGCCGGGGCGTCCTTGCGGGCGTGGGTGCGGATGGCCGACCAGTCGGTGCGGCCGGGCTCGGTGCCGTAGTTGAGCAGGCCGACGCCGTCCGGGCCGTCGAAGTGCCGCCCGGCGGCGGGCTCCATGTACGGGGCGCGGTCGTCGCCGGCGGCCGGGTGGGAGGTCGGGTACCAGAGGCTGATCATCAGCTCGCGCCGCTGCCCGGGGTGCCACGGGTCCTCCCGGCCGGCGTCGGTGAGGTGCAGCGCGGTGGTCCCGATCGGGTACGGCCCGCTGGGCTCCGGCAGCCAGGCCCGCGCCTGCCGTCCGGGGCTGCCGTCCCCCGGCGCCGCCGCAACCGCTCCGGCCGCACCGATCGTGCCCACTGCCGTCGCCGCCGCCAGCAGGACCGCCGCCACGGCCCGTCCCGGAATTCCCATGATGTCCCTCCGTGTTCCGATCGATCGAACACGCAGGACACTACGGTCGGGGACGGGCCGCGGCCGTCATACCAGGGGGCCAACCAGCCCCTGAATACCCGGGTATCACTCCCCTACGGGTCAGCGCCGGTACTGCCGCAGTTCCCTCCGGGCCAGCGAGCGCTTGTGCACCTCGTCCGGGCCGTCGGCCAGCCGCAGGGTGCGGTTGCCGGCCCAGAGCTGGGCGAGCGGGGTGTCCTGGCTGACGCCGGCCGCGCCGTGCGCCTGGACGGCCTTGTCCAGGATCCACTCGACGGTGCGCGGAGTGGCGATCTTGATCGCCTGGATCTCGGTGTGCGCACCGCGGTTGCCGACGGTGTCCATCAGCCAGGCCGTCTTCAGCACCAGCAGCCGCAACTGCTCGATGCGGACGCGGGATTCGGCGATCCAGTCCTGCACCACGCCCTGCTCGGCCAGCGGCTTCCCGAACGCCACCCGCTCGTTGGCCCGGCGGCACATCAGCTCCAGCGCCCGCTCGGCGATGCCGATGGCGCGCATGCAGTGGTGGATGCGGCCGGGGCCGAGCCGGGCCTGGGCGATGGCGAAACCGGTGCCCTCCTCGCCGATCAGGTTCTCCACCGGGACGCGGACGTCCTCGAACAGCACCTCGGCGTGGCCGCCGTGGTCGGCGTCGTCGTAGCCGAAGACCGTCATGCCGCGCTTCACGGTCACGCCCGGGGTGTCGCGCGGGACGAGCACCATGCTCTGCTGCCGGTGCGGTTCGGCGGCCGGGTCGGTCTTGCCCATCACGATGAGGATCCGACAGGCGGGGTTCATCGCCCCGGTGATGTACCACTTGCGGCCGTTGATCACGTACTCGTCGCCGTCCCGCTCGATCCGGGTGGCGATGTTGGTGGCGTCCGAGGACGCGACCTCGGGCTCGGTCATCGCGAAGGCCGAGCGGATCTCGCCGTCCAGGAGCGGGCGCAGCCAGCGCTCGCGCTGCTCGGCGCTGCCGAACTGGGCGAGCAGCTCCATGTTGCCGGTGTCGGGCGCCGCGCAGTTGAGCGCGGGCGGGGCCAACTGGATGCTGCGGCCGGTGATTTCGGCGAGCGGGGCGTACTGGAGGTTGGTCAGGCCGGCGCCGAGCTCACCCGGGAGGAAGAGGTTCCACAGGTTCTGCTTGCGGGCCTCGGCCTGGAGGTCGGCGACGACCGGGGGGATGGCCCAGGGATCGCGGTCCCGGTCGGCGAGTTGGGCGGCGAGGACGGGCTCGGCGGGGTACACGTGCTCGTCCATGAAGGCGAGCAACTGCGCGCGGACCTCGTTCGTCCGGGCGTCGTAGGCGAAGTCCATCGGTGTTCAGCTCTCCTTGAGGGTGCTCAGGCCGTGCCGGGCGAGGATCGGCGCCATCTCACCGGCGCGCTCGAAGCCGGCGCCCAGGGTGCGGCCCTGCCGGAAGCGGAAGTGGATGCCCTCGGCGACGGCGGCGAGCTTGAACGAGGCGAAGGCGACGTACCAGTCGAGGTCCTCCGCCCGGCGGCCGGTCGCGTCGGCGTATCGGGAGACGATCTCGTCGGGCTTCGGGAAGCCGGGAGCGGTCATGGCGGAGGGGATGATGCCGCCGCCGACGCCGGCGAGTTCGGTGTACATCACCAGCAGGCCGACGTCGGTGAGCGGGTCGCCGAGGGTGGACATCTCCCAGTCCAGGACGGCGGCGATGGTGTCGCCCTCGTCGACCAGGACGTTGTCGAGTCGGTAGTCGCCGTGCACCAGCGCGGGTGCCGGGGACACGGGCAGCCGCCGGCCGAGCAGGTCGCGCAGCCGGTCCAGGTCCGGCAGGTCGCGGCTGCGGGAGGCGGCGAGTTGCTTGGACCAGCGGCGCAGCTGGCGCTCCAGGTAGCCGTCCGGATGCCCGAAGTCGGCGAGGCCGACGGCGGCGGGGTCGATGCGGTGCAGGCCGGCGAGGGTGTCGACCAGACGCTGCCCGAGTGCGCGCACCCGCTGCTCGCCGAGGGCGGCCAGTGGGGCGGCGTCCCGGTGCGCGGTGCCCTGGACGTACTCCATGAGGTACCAGGGCGCGCCGAGGGTGTCGGTGTCCGTGTCGAGCAGAAGGGTGCGGGGCACGGGAACGCCGGTGTCGCGCAGCGCGGTCATCACGCGGTACTCGCGGCCCATGTCGTGCGCGGTGGCGAGGACGTGTCCGAGCGGCGGGCGCCGGAGGACCCAGTGGGAGGCGTCGTCGCTCAGCGCGTACGTGAGGTTCGAGCGGCCGCCCTCGATGAGGTCGGCCCGCAGCGGCCCCTGGAGGACGCCGGGCAGCTCGCGCTCCAGGTGGGACCGGAGGCGGGCCAGGTCCAGGCCGGGCGGGTCTACGGGGGTCTCGGCCATCGGGCGGCTCCTCGGGGAAGCGGATCATTGACTAAGCGCTTGCTTAGCATTCAACCGCAGGAGGCCCCCTGTCAATGCCGCGAACCCCCGCGCCGCACGGCTCGGGGCTTCGTTCGGGGCATGTCGCGGGCGGAGACGACGGCGGCCGGTCAGGGCTGCGGTTCAGCTGAACCGCAGCCCTGACGTATCAGGCCGAACTGCTGGCCGAGCAACCTGAGTCAGGTGCCGTCGCGAGGGGTCCTTCTGCTGACAGCCGATCGACCGGCCAAAGGCTGTCCCGCTTCGGCAGAGGGCGGCATGGTGTCGACCATGACTCAGGGATTCAGCGGTGACGTCGCCGGTTACTACGCGAAGTACCGCCGCGGATATCCGCCAGAGGCCGTCGACGCACTGCAGGCGACGTTCGGACTTCAGGCCGACGATGCGGTGCTCGATCTCGGGTGCGGCACCGGTCAGCTCGCCCTGCCCCTGGCGCGTAGGGTGCGCGCGGTCATCGGCATGGACCCCGAGCCGGACATGCTCCGGCTCGCAGGAGAAGCAGCCGCGAGGCAAGGCATCGGCAACGCGACGTGGGTGCTGGGCGCCGACAGCGACGTCCCGGCCCTCGGAGCCCTGCTGGGGCAAAGGTCATTGGCGATGACGGTCATCGGCAACGCGCTCCACTGGATGCGGCACGACGAGCTCTTCCGTGCGCTCGTGCCGATGTTCCGGCCTGGCGGTGGAATCGCTGCCGTGGCCAACGGCACTCCCCTGTGGCTGCAGGACAGCACTTGGTCACGGGCGCTCCGCGCCTGCCTGGAAGGCCATTTCGGCACCAGCCTGGAGGCGTCGTGCGGCACCCGGCCCGAGGACCGGGACCGGTACGCGCAGGCGCTCGACGCCGCCGGCTTCGAACGGGTGCAGGAAATCGTGATCGAGTACAGCGATGAACTGAGCTTCGACCAGCTCATGGGCGGCATCTGTTCCGCGATCCCCGCGGACAAGCTGCCTGAGTCGAAGAACCGGCCGGCATTCGCCGAGTACGTTCAACAGTCCCTGCCCGCCGGTCAATCCTCTTTTACGGAACACGTCAAGGTCTCCGTACTCGCGGGCCGGGTCGGGTAGCCCGCCGTCGACGGGCAGCGTGACGCAGTGGCCCAGGGGCCGGGAACCGGCCCCCGCCGGAGGTCCGGCAGGTCCTCAGCGGAAATTGATCCACCCCGCAAGGATGGCAATGACGAGCAGGACGAACAGACAGCTGCAGCATCCTCCGTCGTCGCCGTCGACCGCGTTCCGGATCCGGTCCCGTTCGTCCTGACGCCCCCGCTCATAGGCCCGACGCTCTTCCCAGTCCATGACCAGCCCTCCCCCGTGTGGCACGCGGCAGCTGGTTCGGCTCTCACCATGACGCAGGGAAGGTCAGCCCAACAGCCGCTCTCGGCAAGCGAGTTGGCAATGTTTTTCCCATCGGCCCGGCGAATGGCACGCTCGGTTGCCATACCGTTACCCTGCCGGGCACCGCCTACCCTTCCGGGATGGCTGGAATGAGAATCACCGTGTGCCTGCCCGGCGCGGAGGCGACCAGGGTGGACGAGGCCGTCGCGGAGGCGATGAAGCCGTTCGCTTCGGACGGCGTGGGCGCCTTGGAACGGGACGTGTGGGACGGCTACCGGATCACCGCCGGCGGTGGCCTGCCCGTCCTGGCCGGCTACGAGGACGATCCGCGTCTGCTCGCCGGCCGGCCTTTCGACGACGGGACGCCGGACCAGCCCGACCCCGGCCGGTGCGCGGGCGGACCGCGCGAGCTGATCGACTTCCGCGAGCGGCAGCGCGCGGAGGCCGCCGAGCACGCCGGCCTGGTCTGGGACCGCTGGCAGGAGGTGGCCGCCGGCTTCCCGGCCGCGCACGCGGAAAGCGTGTTCTTCCTGCGCCACCTCGCCGCCGGCGGAACCCGCGCGTCGTACGAGGACTCACAGGAGGCCGTCGACTTCCGGCTGCAGCCGGCCGTTCGGGCCTGGGTGGAGGATGTCGCGCCAGCCCTCGAACGGCTCGACCTCGGCGCCCACTTCACCTTCGGCTGGGACCCGGCGCTCATCGGCGAGCGCAGCCGCCGGGAGTACGTCGAGAGTTACGCGTTCAGCCTGCTGTTCCCGCGCAACGTGCTCACCCTCGGCGGGTGGTGGTGGGACGACGACGAGAACGAGGAGCCCCTGCACGGCGCCTGCCACGGTCGCGCCGCGTGCACCCACAAGCCGGACGTCCCCGGCACGCGCCACGACGTCCTGACCTATCTCACAGGCCTGCCCGGGAACACCCTGTTGGTCAACGTGCGCTGCCACGTCTGATCCGGAGCAGAGCCGAACCGTCCAGGCCTACGCCAAAGTGCGCGCCGGGGCCCTCGGAGCGGATCAGGCGTTTCTACACCCTCGCTGCGGCCGAGGCCTTCCGCCGGAGCCTCCGTTCCACGCCAGCTGCCTTGTGACACAGGGGAGTTGCTCGGCAACCCCTCCCCCTCCGCAGCCGCACCGGCCCCGCCTCGACAGAGGTCGATCAAAAGTGTTCTGATGATCACATTCATCGATCATCTTCCGAACATCGCCTGATCGAACATCAGAGAAATGGGGTCCGGTGCGGACTGCTCGCGGCTCGGCCATCCTGCTGGCAATGGGGGTCCTCGGGGCCTCCGCCCTGGCGACGGGATGTTCCGGCACGCAGAGCAGACCCACGGCCACCACCGGCACCACCCCGGCCGGCCCCGCCCCGAGCACCACCACCGAGGCCCCTGCCCCGCCACCGCCCGTTCCCACCCCCACCTGGGACGGCCAGGTCAAGGTGCTCGGCGACGGGTCCACCTCCTATACCGGCCCGCAGCCCAAGCAGCCCACGCCCGAGAAGCTCAAGCCCGGCGAGAAGCCGCCGCAGTTCGTCGTCTTCTCCTGGGACGGCGCCCTGGAGGGCGACGAGCGCATGTTCTCCCGCTTCCGCAAGCTCGGCGTGGAGAACAACGCCCAGATGACCTTCTTCCTCTCCGGCCTCTACGTCCTCCCCAAGTCCAAGAGCACGCTCTACAAGCCGCCGCAGCACAAGCCCGGCGACGCCTCCATCGACTTCGCCACCGACCCCCACATCAAGGACACCCTGGAACAGCTGCGCCTGGCCTGGCTGGACGGCAACGAGATCGGCACCCACTTCAACGGGCACTTCTGCGGCGCCAAGGGCGGCGGCGACTGGAGCACCGAGGAGTGGAAGAGCGAGCTCGACCAGTCCGTCTCCTTCGTCACCAACTGGAAGACCAACACCGGCTTCAAGGATCTCCCGCCGCTCCCCTTCGACTACACCAAGGAGCTGGTCGGCGGCCGAGCCCCCTGCCTGGAGGGCCAGAAGAACCTGCTGGCGGCCGAGAAGGCGACGGGTTTCCGCTACGACGCCAGCTCCCCGGGCGAGTTCCAGGTCTGGCCGGTGAAGAAGGAGGGCATCTGGAACTTCCCGCTGCAGATGCTCCCCTACGCCGGCAGGTCGACCCAGAGCCTCTCGATGGACTTCAACTTCCTGGCCAACCAGTCCGGGAACACCACCAACGGCGACCCCAAGAAGTACGACACCTGGGAGAAGGAGACCCGCGACAGCTACCTGGCCGGCTTCGAACGCGTCTACAACGGCAGCCGCGCCCCGCTCTTCATCGGCAACCACTTCGAGTCCTGGAACGGCGGCATCTACATGCAGGCCATCGAGGACGTGATGAAGAACGTCTGCAAGCGGGAGGGCGTCCGCTGCGTCTCCTTCCGCCAGGTCGCCGACTGGCTCGACGCCCAGGACCCGAAGGTCCTCGACCAGCTCCGCCAACTCGACCCCGCCCAGCCGGCCGACTGGTCCCGCCTGGTCAAGTGACCGGGCGGGACCGCCGTGATCGCAGCCCTCCGCGGGCCCCGGAGGCCGTCCGGATCGGGGCGTGCCACCGGGGTCCGCGAGGCCGAGCCGGATGCACGGGCACACGGCCTGACATCGCTGGTTCCCCAGGAGGACCAAGGTGCTCAAGCACCGGATCTCCGGCCACGCACCGTTGTTTCCGCTTCACTCAAGTTGCTTCACGTGACACGGCGGGCCCTGTCAGGGTCGGTTGCCGGAAAGTTCATTCCTTGTGAGGAAGGGCGGATCCCTTGTTCAACCGACGTAACGGAAGCGTGATCGCCGTGGCGGCGATCACGGCGGCACTCGGTCTCGTGCCGGTCGGCACCGCTCAGGCTGCGTCCTGTCAATGGCAGAAGACGGCTTGGGAGCTGCCGTCCACCGCGACCAGCGGCACGCTGTACGCAAGCGACGGCGGCCGGTACGGGGTCGGCATCACCGGAACGCTGTCCACCAGCTGGCCTTACGGCTACAAGGAAAAGCGCGGGACGCTGTGGGACAACGGAAAGGTCGTGCTGCAGCTCCCCGCGGACGGCCCCCACGTGTCGGACGTCAACTCGGCCGGCCTGATCGCGGGCGACGACATCGTCAACAACAAGTTCACGGCCGTGACGGTGAGCCCCACCGGGACGACGACGGCGCTGCCGTCCAACCCGGCCTGGGGTGGCGCGTCGGCCAAGGTGATCAACAATGCCGGTGACATCGCCGGGACCGCCTCGGTGGGCACGAAGAACATCCTGGTGGTGTGGCCGGCGAGCGCACCGGGAACGTACCGCGAACTGTCTCTCCCCGCGACCGGCCTCCTCTTCGTCACCGACATCGACGAGCAGGGCCGGATCGTCGGGTACACCGACGCGGGTGGCTTCGTCACGGACACCAACGGTCAGTGGCACGCGCTCGCCGCGCGCGGCTCCGGCGCCGCGGCCACTCCGTCGGCGATCCGGGACGGGCGCGTCGTCGGCGACGTGACCAACAGCACGAGCTACGCCGCGGCCGAGTGGAACGATCAGGGTTCGCTGGTCCGGACCATCAGCAATGGCGCCATCGAGGCAACGGCCATCGGCGGTAACGGAACCGTGGGCGGCAGCGCGTACGTCGGGTCGACCGCACGGCCCGTCCTGTGGCGTAACGGCGTGGTCGCGGACTCGTTGTCCGCGGTCTCGGCCAACTTCTCGATCGACGCGATCAGCACCGACGAGAAGACCCTCATCGGGAACGACACCTCCCGACCCGCGCAGTACACCTGCTCCTGACGCACCTTGTCGGGTCGAACACACAGGTGACGGCAGGTGACGCAGCCGGCCGGCGCCGGTGAGCTCCAGCAGGATCGGACGCAGCCCCGGGTTCCCACCCGGGGCTGCGTTCCGTGGTACCCCGGCCCGGGTGCTCACCTCGGCGAGGGTGTCCGCGATCGGGACGCCGATGACCAGGACGGTCGGACGGGCCGAACAACTGGCGCTGCTGGAACGGTCCGAGGCCGAGGGGGGCAGCGCCCGGGAGACCCTCGAACTGCTCTGGGAGTGGCTGACCGAGCCCCGACACCGGGGCACGCTACGGCTGTTCTTCGAGGGGTACGTCCGCGCCTTCGGCCACTGTGAGCCATGGCTGGACTTCGGCAGCGCCTCCCTGGACGAGTGGCTGCCACCGCTGGAACGCGTCCTCGACGGCACCCGGGCGAACCCCACCGTGGTGCTCGCCGTCCTGCGCGGCCTGCTGCTGGACCTCCTCGCCGCCGACCCCGGCGAGTCCGGCGAGTCCGGCGACACCCGTGACACCGGCGACAACCCCGGCAAGGACGGCTCCCACGCCGATCGGGTCCACGCCGCCTGGTGCGCCTTCCTCGACGCCACCCTCGTCTGAGACCCCGACAACGGGCCCACGATGCGGGCCTGCGGAAGGCAGTCGACCGCGACGACACCGCTTGCACCGACCGGCACGGAGAGCGCCGCCGCGGGGGCCGTGGCCCACGGCCCCCGCGGCCGGTCGGCCTACCGTGCGCCCGTGGACTTCATGTACGTGGTCCAGATCCGGGTCGGCAGGGCGGCGTCCGAGGTGTCCGGGGCCGCGCCGCCCAGGCCTTCGAGGGAGAGCAACTTCATGTCCTTCAGGTCCGCACGGAAGACGGTGACCGCCGTCGACAGCTGCCCGTTGTAGCCGACGCACCACCCTGCCGTGCGGTCCGCGGTGGTGCCGGGTTTGGCCGCCAGGCCCGGCCCCGCCTCCGCCACGGACGTGGCGGCTCCGTCGCGGACCGAGCCCTTGAGCGCCGCGTCCACCTCGCCCGCGACCGCCGGGGTCAGTGCCTGGACGGCGGTCGGCAGGCTCAGCGGGAGCTGGACGCCGTTGCGGGAGATCGCGAGCACCGAGTACGGGTCGGTGTGGTTGCCGCCCGCCGCGAAGGCGGCGTACGCGTCGGCGGTGCGCAGGGCGCTGGGGGTGGAGTTCCCGACGCCGAGGGCCGGGACGAGTTCGCCCAGGCTGTTGGGGAGCAGGCCGAGGTCGGTGGCGGTCTTCTGCACCCGGTCCAGGCCCACGTCCATGCCGAGCTGCATCAGCGGCCCGTTGACGGACTGCTCGACCGCGTTCCGCAGGGTGATCGTGCCCCAGTTCCGCTTGCCGTCGTTGGCGGTCTTGACGATCTTTCCGTCCCGTCCCCAGTACGGCCCTTCCGGGGTCATCACGTTCACCCCGTCGTCGCCGTTGTAGGTGGTGGCGGGGGTCACCGGGGTGCGGGTGCCGCCCCGCTGGCGCTGCGCTCCCTGACTGAGCCCGGCGGCGTACACCACCGGCGTGAAGGCCGAACCGATCGGCACGGTCGAGGTGTTGGCGTTGTTGAAGCCCTGCTTCAGGTAGTCGGGACCGCCGTAGAGCGCGACGACCCGGCCGTCCGGGGCCACCGAGGCGGCGCCGACCTTCAGGAGCCTGTCGGCCTCCCGGTTGTCCGGGTCGATCCCCGCGGTGCCCTCCCGCACGGCGGCGGCCAGGGCGTCGACCTTCGGCTTCTCGAAGGTGGTGCGGATCTGGTGGCCGCCGAGGTCGAACTGGGCCGGGGTGATGTCGCTGTGGCTCTCCACGTAGGTGCGGGCCATGTCCACCAGGTACCCGATCTGGCCGCTCAGCCCTGCCGACTTCGGCTGCGGCTTGGGTTCGGGGAACACCGTGTACCGGGCGCGCTCGGCGGCGGACAGCTTGCCCACCTCCACCATCCGGTCCAGGATCCAGGACCAGCGCTCCTCTGCCCGTTCCCGGTTCGCCGCGCCGACCCCCGGGTCGTACTGCCCGGCACCCTTCAACAGGGCTGCCAGGAAGGCGCCTTCGCTCGGGTCGAGCTGGGAGACGTCCTTGCCGTAGTAGGCGGCCGCGGCGCGCTGGATGCCGTAGCTGCCGCGCCCGAACCAGCTGGTGTTCAGGTAGCCCGCCAGGATGTCCTGCTTGCTCATCCGGTCGTCCAGCTTGATCGCGATGACGATCTCGCTGAGTTTGCGGGACATGTCCTGGCGCTGGTTCAGGTAGATGTTCTTGACGTACTGCTGGGTGATGGTGGAACCGCCCTGGGTGTCACCGCCCGTGACCATCTGGACGACGGCACGGCCGATGCCGGTCACGGAGATGCCCGGGTCGGTGTAGAAGGTCTCGTTCTCGGCGGCCAGCACCGCCCACTGCACCGGCTCCGGAACCTGGCCGAGCGGCACCTCCTGCCGGTTGGTCGGGCCGATCCGCGCCATCTCGGTGCCGTCCGCCCAGTAGTAGACGTTGTTCTGCTGGGTGGCGAAGGAGTTGAGGTCCTCCGGGACGGCGGTGTTCACGTAGAACCAGACCAGCCAGCCCGTCAGCGCCGCCGCACCCGTCCCGGCCACCAGCAGCAGCTGCCGCCAGGACGGGAGCCAGCGGCGGACCCCGCGCCGCCCGCCGCGCGGGTAGTCGACCCTCAGGGACGGGCGCCGCCCTCGTAACGGCCTGCCGCGCGGTGGGAACCGCCACCGTCGGCGCCCGGACTTCTCCTCCTCGGCCCCGCCGTCTTGCTGCGCACGCACCGTCCGGTCTCCGATTCGCTCGTGGGACTGATCCTCCGTACACATAGACGCCCGAGGAACATCAGTACGTACGCCTGGTCATGGTGTGATCATGGTCATACTCCGGGCGACGGACGGACCACGGACGAACGACGGACGGACGACGAACGGCTCGGCAACCGGCTCGGCGGACGGCCGGCCGAGGGCCGCCGACCGGCCCGCGGCAGCGGGACCCGGCCCGCGGCAGCCCCCGCGGCCCGTCAGAATGGCGCCATGAGGATGATCCAGACCGCGCTCGGCGCGCTGCTGCTCCTGCTGGTCGTCGGCAGCATCCTGCGCACGCTGGTCGTTCCGCGCGGGCTCTACTCGGCGCTGGTGATGCGGCTCTGGCGGGTGCTGCGCGGGCTGCTGCGGCTGTCCGCCATGCCGGCCGGCGGCTACCACGCGCAGGACCGGGCGCTCACCTGGCTGGCGCCGCTGGTGCTGCTGGGCATGCTCGGGGTGTGGCTCGGCGGGATGCTGACCGCCTACACCCTGCTGCTGCACGGCACCTCCGACCTCAGCTGGTCGGTGTCCGTGCGCGAGGCCGGGTCCAGCCTGTTCACCCTCGGCTTCGCCAGCGGCGAGCGGCTCCAGCTCTCCGCGATCGACTTCATGGCCGCCGCCAGCGGCCCGCTGGTCATCGCCCTCCAGATCTCCTACCTGCCGACCCTCTACGCCGCCTACCAGCGCCGCGAGACCGAGGTGACGCTGCTCCAGTCCCGGGCCGGCGAGCCCGCCTGGGGCCCCGAGCTGCTGGCCCGCCAGTCCCTGGTGGACACCGAGACGGCGCTCCCCCAGCTCTACCGGGACTGGGAGCGGCTGGCCGCCGACATCGGCGAGAGCCACTCCAACTACCCGGTGCTGCTCTCCTTCCGCTCCCCCCAGCCCAACCGCAGCTGGGTGGTCGGGCTGATCGCCGTGATGGACGCCGCCGCCCTGCACCTGGCGCTCTGCCCGCGCTCGGCCCCGCCCGAGGCCCGGCTGGTGATCCGGGCCGGCTTCACCGCGATGCGTGACATCGCCCGCTCGCTGCGGATCCACTTCGACCCCGACCCGGACCCGGACCTTCCGATCCGGCTGACCTACGCCGAGTACCTGGGCGCCGTCGCGATGATCACCGCGGCCGGCTTCCCGCGCGAGCGCCCGGCCGAGGACGCCTGGGCGCACTTCCACGGCTGGCGGGTCAACTACGAGGCGCTGGCGTACGAACTGGCCCGCCGCAGCGACGCCGTCCCGGCGCTGTGGACCGGCCCGCGCGACTTCCGCGCCCCGGTCATCCCGCCGGCCCGCCCCACCGACCGCCGCCCGTCCTCGACCCTGCCGCCGCTGCCGCCGGGCACGCCCTGACGGACGGCTTCCCCCGACGGCGGCGGGTGCCGCATGATCGGACGGTGCGGTTGCCCGACGGCGTCGACGGCACGTGGGCCGAGCTCGCCGCCGGGCACGAGGAGGTCGCGCTCCGTCCCTACCGGCTCCGAGCCCTCCCCGGGCCCCGCCGGGTCATCTGCTCAGACCTCCACCGGTCCGCCGCTCGCCAGCGAGCGCTCAGCGCCGACCAGGATCTCCACCACCCGCAGCCCGAAGTCCGCCCCGCAGGGATGCGGCTCGCCGGAGGCCGCCGAGGCCTGGAGGGCGTCCAGTGCCCGGTGCAGCGCCGCGACCGGGCCCTCGCCGCGCTCGGGCAGCTGCACCACGCCGTGCTCGCCGCGCAGCTCCATGCCCGTCCCGCCCGCCGCGAGCGGCGCGGTCAGGCTGAGGACGAGCGTGCTGGAGGCGCCGCCCGCGTGCCGCACCACCAGGTGCACGGTGTCCAGCGGGCCGGCCACCGCCGTCACCTGCGTCGCGTCGCCCAGCACCGGCAGCAGCACGGACAGCGCGTGCGGGCCGACGTCCCACAGCGCGCCCTTCTCCAGGCGCCACGGCGAGGCCGCGTACGGGCTGGTGCTGCCGGGCGCGAACACCGAACCGAGCCAGTCCGAGCGCCCGGTGAACCAGCCGCCGAGCTGCGCCTGCCGCTCGATCCACGGGATCTGCGTACCGCCGAAGCGCACGGTGAAGAAGACCACCGAGGCGACCTTGTGCTCGCACACCGCCTCGGCCACCGCCTTGGCGTCCGGCACGGTCAGCGCGACCGGCTTGTCCAGCAGCAGGTGGCAGCCGGCCTCGGCGGCCCGCACCGCGAGACCCGCCTGCACGGTCGGGGGCAGCGCGATGGAGACCGCGTCCACCTCGGCCAGCAGCCGGTCGAGGTCCGCGTACCCGGGCACGCCGTGCGCGGCGCCCAGTGCCTCGGCCGCCTCCGGACGACGGCCCCAGACGCCGGTGAACTCCAGCCCGGGGTGCTCGGCCAGGACGGGCGCGTGCACCCGCTCCGCCCAGGGGCCGGTTCCCAGCAGTCCGATCCGCACGATGTGTCCGTTCCTTCGTGTTCCGTGTGTTCCGTCGCCGTCGCGGTGTTCTGTCGCGGTGTTCCGGCGAGTCCCGTGGTTCAGCCCTGGACGCGGGCCAGGGTGAAGCCGTCGTAGCCCTTGCTGCCGACCGTCTGCACCGACGTCGCGGTGACCCTCGGCTCGGCCGCGATCAGCTCGTGCAGCGCCCGGGTGGCGACCACCGCCGGGTCGGTGCTGGCCGCGTCCGCGACCGCGCCGCCGCGCACCACGTTGTCGACGATGATCAATGAGCCGGGCCGGGTCAGCTGGAGCGCCCGGCGGAAGTACTCCGGGTTGCTCGGCTTGTCGGCGTCGATGAAGACCAGGTCGAAGGGCTCCACGCCCTGCTCCACCAGCTCGGCCAGCGAGTCGGCGGCCCGGCCGACCCGTACCTCGGCGACCCCGGCCAGCCCGGCGGCCGCCAGGTTGCCCCGGGCGACCTCGGCGTGCCGGGGGTCCAGCTCCAGGGTGAGCAGGGTGCCGTCCGCCGGCAGCGCCCGGGCCAGCCAGATCGCGCTGTAGCCGCCGAGCGTGCCGACCTCCAGGATCCGCTTCGCGCCCTGGGTCAGCGCCAGCAGGTGCAGCAGCTTGCCCTGGTTGGGGGCCACCGCGATCTTCGGCAGCCCGGCCGCGTCGGCGGCGGCCGTAGCGGCCTCCAGCGCCGGATCGGGCCCGACCAGTTGCTCGGAGAAGTACGCGTCCACGGCATCCCAGGTCGGCTGCAAAGACATCGGGCCCTCCAGAGTGCAAGATCGGCAGGTACCCGGCCGATGCTACTCCGAGGGCCCGAGGGCACCACGACGGTCACCGTGGACGACCGATCGAGGGACCGGTCGGTCGAGCGGTCAGTCGGCGACCGGCTCCTTGGCAGCGGCGGCGGCCTTGGCCGCCTCCTCCGCCTCGATCTTGGCGTGCGTCTTGGCGGCACGGCGCTTCATGATCCAGGCCGAGAGCAGACCGATCACCAGGGCCGCGCCCAGGCCCGCCCAGGAGAACCGGGCCAGCCAGGGCTCGATGCTCTTGCCGACCTTGTAGACCAGCATCGTCGTACCGCCGGCCCAGACGATGCCGCCCAGCACGTTGGCGATCAGGAACTTCCAGTACGGCATCTTCAGCGCGCCGGCCAGCGGACCGGCGAAGATGCGCAGCAGGGCGATGAACCGGCCGAAGAAGACCGCCCACATGCCCCACTTGTGGAACGAGCGCTCGGCGGTGGCCAGGTGCGAGGGCCCGAAGTGCTTGGGGAACTTGCGTCCCAGCTTCTCGAAGAGCGGCTTGCCCCCCTTGCGCCCGATCGAGTACCCGATCGAGTCGCCGATGATGGCGCCGGCGATCGCGCAGGCCGCGACGCCCCACGGGCTCACCACACCCTTGACCGCCATCAGGGACGCCGTGACCAGGGCGATCTCGCCGGGCAAGGGAATGCCCAGCGATTCCAGCCCGATGATCAGACCGATCACGGCATACACCGCCGTGGGCGGAATCCCCTCGATCCAGGCGTCGATGTGCAAGGCCAGTCCCTCCGTGGCAGGACGGGACCGGCCGCGCTCCCCCTGGAGCGGCGTGCCGGTCCCGGCAGTTCGTCCGATGGCGGCACCCAGGCCGCTCCCCCGGAGCGAGCCTAACGTGCCGGGTGGCCTGTCCCCCCGGCCGATCACCGGTGGTTACGACGTACGCCCCCACACCATGGTTCCAGGTTGACCAGCGTTTCTCCAAGATTCGGCAAAGCGCGGTACGACCACCGCCTCGACCGCTTCGGCCGGGGCGCCGGGTTCCCGGGCCGGCGTCCCGGAGGAGGCGCGATCGCAGGCGTGGGACTTTCGGTGGCCCCGGCCTCCGGGCCGCCGTCGAGCCCGAACCCCCGGGCCCGTGGAAAGCCTCGCGGCGGTGCCGGGGTGTGCCTCATCACACGGTCAGTCCCGCAGATCACCGAGCCAGCGCAGGGCCCGCAGACCCGGCAGGAAGCAGTACTCGCCGCCGCGGGTGACGACGAACCGCGGCAGCGGGGGCAGGCGCCGGCGCACCGGCCGCCGGGGGACGGTGAAGCCGTCGCTGCCGTCGTGGGACCCGACGACGGGGTCCTTGGCACCGGCTGAGCCGAAGAACACGCTGTCGTTCATCCACTGGGACTGGACGAACTCGAACTGCCGCCCCGGGTGGGCTCCGATGAACGCGAACATCAGGCCCCGGTCCGCCCCGTCGTCCTCCAGCACGTCCGCGGGCAGCGGAGGGCCGTAGACGGCGCCGCGTCTGATCATGCGGTGCAGGCGCACCTCGCCCGCCACCGGGGCGTCGCGGGGGTTGGCCCGGCGGATGTGACAACCGCCAGGGGTGATGAACCCCACCGGATCCTCCCGTGCGTACAGGAAGGTGTTGCGCCGGCCGGGGTCCGCGCCGAGGGCGGGGTCGTCGTGCTGCGGGCTGAGTGCCAGCGGAGCTCCGCTGCGCCAGCGGCCCATGATCTTGGCTGCCAGCAGTTCCTCGTCCTCGGGACCGGTGGCGGCCTGGCGCAGGTAGCGGCGGAACGCGGCGACGTCCTGGTGGAGTTTGCGGAAGACCGCGTAGCTACCGTTGCGTCCCAGCGCCTCCGGCTGCGGGGTCCGGGTGCCGCCGAGCTCGTCCTGGTAGCCGAGCACGAACTCGCCGGCCTTCAGCGGCGCCTCCGACCGGTTCGACCCGGCGATGCCGCTGCCTTCGACGGCCGGGTGGCTGACGCCGTCACGGTATCCGAAGTGCTCGGTCTCGGTGGGCAGCGCGTAGCAGTCCTGCCGCCAGACCTCGGTCACCCCGGCGAGCCGGTCGTAGGCGAGGCGGGCCCGGTCGAGGGCCGCCGCCAGCTGCTCGGGGTCGGGTGCGACCGCGGTGAGCACCACATGGACGTCCGGGGTTCCCAGTGGCACCTCCCAGTGCTCGGGGCTGCTCTCGCCGTCATCACCCAGTGCTCCGGCACGGGCGGCCATTCCCTGCCGGAACTCCCACGCGAACGTCTCCAGCGATGAGCGCGGCACACCGAGGGCCTCCAGCCCGTGGCGGGTGACCGCGACGCTCACCCACGTCTCCCCCAGGGGGCTGACCGAGTCGCCGGCCGAGGTCACCGTCGCGCTCGCGCGCCGCATCAGCTCCCGCCCGTGCGTTCGGTCGTCGATGCGGAACACCAGATAGGTCGCCGCGTACGGGGTCGGCCGGGGGCTGAGCACTCCACGCTGGATGTCGTCGAGCTCCAGTGCGGCTCGCGGTTCGTTCACGGGAGCCACCTCCTCGCCGCTCTCTGCAGCGGCCTGCGGCTCTACTTGGTGACGAGGTTCCGCCAGAAGTTGCGCAGGCTCTCGTCGCCGCCGAACAAGGAACTGAAGATCGTGGAGTCGGCGAGCAGGATGTCGCCGGCCCGCTCACCTTCGGGGGGCATCCACAGGAACATGTTGAACGTGAGGTTGCCGGCTTCGGTGAACGGATGCGGCCTGGAGGTGTCGATCGGCTGCCTGGCCAGGACGTGAACGACGTCCGGCTCGTCCGTCGTCACGGCGTAGTGCGGCAGGTGCTGGTGGAAGTTGAAGTTGGCCACCCCTTCCAGCCATCCCTTGGGGTCCAGGTCCCTGGACGCGGAGAACGGGGCGATCCTGTTCTGCTCCCGCACGGCGGGCCGCAGCCCGTAGCGGTTCTCCACCGGCACGCCGAGTCCGTGCATCACACCCCGGAGGTATCCGGCGAAGCGCTGTTGCCGGGGCACCAGGGGATCGCCGTGGTGGTGGTACTCGATGTCCCGCACCGTCAGATCGTCCGACGCCCCCACGTCGTGGTGGGGCCCGAGGACCAGGCAGGCGCCCTCCCGGCCGAGGAACGCCCGCAGCGCCTCGACCTCCCCGGGCTCCGCCTCCTGGCCGGTGACCATGTGGTCCAGCCCGAAGACGAACAGGGTGTCGGTGTCGGCCAGTACCCGCTCGTCGAGCGGGGTGTGGAACCCGGCCTGGTCGACGCGCTGGTACACGGGGACGGGGTGTCCGGTGGCTTCCTCGACGAACTGCTGGAACGGCACCCAGGCCCAGAAGAACAACTCCAGCGATCCCGCGATGCCCTGCTGGAACCGCAGCGGGTCGGACCACTTCGGGTCCTCGTAGGCAGGCCAGGCCACCCGCCGCACCTCGGTCATCGTGGAGAACCGGTTGTCCAGCTCGGCCGCGTTCCTTCCCGCCTCGGCCGGATAACTCCACGAGACGTAGACACTCACCCGCCGCCGGCCGGGCGTGGGGGCGCGCGGAACGTGGTTCTGGTTGTAGGTGCGGGCGGTGGTGGCCTCGCTCATCGTGCCTCCCTCGGCAGTGGGCCATCGACGCGTCAACTCGCGCGCAGGCGGGCCGCGGGCTCTCACTGCAACTGGTCGAGCATCTCCGACAGGGCGTTCTTGATCCGTAGCGCCTTCTTGATCTCGTCGGCCGTGACGTAGGGGTACTCGCCGTACTCGATGAAGCTCGGGCAGTGGTGCGCACGCACGAACCTGACGAACGCCTCGGGGTTGGTTCTCCAGTCCTCGGGAAACCCTTCGAGGTTCTCGAAAGCCGTGCTCACCCCCGCCCTGCTGAACAGGGCGATGGCGTCCTCGGTGTACTTGTCGAAATCGGTGTCGAAGATCCCCTGGTACATGAACCGCGTGTCGTCGTCGAAGAGCACCCAGCGCAGGTAGTGCAGCTTCAGCGGCGCGAGAAGATGTGGATCGCTCTCCAGCGCCTCGGCCAGGGCGTACCCGTACTCCCGCATGGCCTCGGCCCGGCCCGGCTTCACCCTCGCGACGATCGTGAAGCCGTAACACGCGGGCGTCTTCGGGAAGACCGGGCCGTACTTCCCCTGTTCGAGCTGGTCGGTGTCCTTGGGGATGACAGCCGCCTGCGGCTTGATCTCCATGTCCGTTCCTCCCGCCGCCTGCCGGCCGGGCCGAATCCCCTACATCGTCGCACGCGGCGCCGCCGACCGCCTGCGAGCACCCGGCGTCGTGATCGGTACCGGGCACTGCGGGGACCCTGCCACCCGCCGGTGACAGGGTCGGGCATGGAGCCCCTGTCACCGGCCGGCTGGATCAGGAACCGGACGCGGCTCCGGGGATGACCACGTGCTCGGCCGTCACGCCTGTCCCCGGCGGTTGAACTCCGCGGCCGTGGAGTCGCCGGGGAACCGGGTCCGGAAGTCCAGGACTCCCACCCAGGCGGGGCGCACCGCGATCCGCGCCATCCGCACGCCCGGCCGGTCGACGGCCGCGACCTGGGCCGCGCCCTGTTCGTCACCGGCGTAGCGGCGCATGGTCAGCAGGTACTCCGGGACGATTCCGTCGACATCGGTCACCCGGGCACGACCACGGATCAGCAGCGCCTGCGGCGGGGTCCCCGCGGCGTCGATCGTGATCGCCACGTCGGGCCTGGCCCGCAGCGCCGCGATCTTCCGGGCGGGGAAGAACGTGGACAGCACCACATCGTGTCCTGTCCAGTGGAACAGCATCGGGAACACCCGTGGTGTGCCGTCGGCGGCCACGTATGCCACGCGCGCCAGCTCGGTCGACGCCAGCAAGGCCTGCGCGACGGTGTTGTCCAGGAGACGGACGTCTCCCTGCGGCAGGGCTGCCGGTTCCTCGGGGGTCAGTGTGTGCACGGTCAACTCCTTGTTCTCGACCGCGCCGGTCGCGGTCGTGCACTGTGAGACCACCGGAGCGCGGAAAAGGAATCGGAGCCGTCAGAGCAGGATCGCCGGCAGGCCGAACGCGCCGAAGACCCCGGGCCCGAACGCGACGATCTCGGTGATCTTCCCGTCCTCGACGCGCAGCACGTTGAGCACCTGCGGCTCGTAGGCCGGCTCTCCCGGCAGCCGGATGTAGCCGGCCATGGCCGGCTGCCGGTTCGCCACGACCGGCACACCCCGCCACTGCCCCCGATGCAGCGGCGATCCCGGTGCCAGGGCGTCCTCGACGAACGCGACGACGTCCGCCCGGCCGGCGAAGGAGTACGGCAACGGCGGCATGGACAGCCGTACGTCCTCGCTCAACAGGTCTGCGAACGCCGCCATGTCGGCCCGCTCGTGGGCGGCCATGAACCGTCGCAGCAGCTCGCGCTCCCGATCGGCAAGTGGTGTGGCCGTGGCCCGGACGGCGCGGCGTTCCGGCAGGTGCTCCCGCAGTACCGGGCGTGCCCGCTGCAGTGCGCTCTTCACCGCGGCCACGCTCGTCTCCAGCAGCGCGGCCGTTTCCGCCGCCGACCAGCCGAGCACGTCCCGCAGGATCAGCACCGCCCGCTGGCGGGGCGGCAGATGCTGGATGGCCACCACGAACGCCAACTCGATGGTCTCCCTGGCGACGGCCACCGCCTCCGGCTCCGCCTCCCGTGCGGCCACCGGCTCCGGCACCCGGTCCGGGTACGGCTGCAGCCACGACACCTCCGCCGGCCGACCGGCCTCTCCCGGCTTCGGCTGCCGCGGGTGCCGGTCGAGGAAGTCCAGGCACACGTTCGTCGCGATCCGGTACAACCACGCCCGGAACGTGGAGCGGCCCTGGAAACTCCCGCGATAGCGCCACGCCCGCAGCAACGCCTCCTGCACCAGGTCCTCGGCCTCGTCGTAGGAGCCCAGCATCCGGTAGCAGTACACCCGCAACTCCGGCCGGTACCGCTCGGCAAGCCCGCCGAACGCCGCCCCGTCCGCTGCCCGCACAGCGGCGGACACCTCGCTGTCCACACTCACCAGTCCGTCCGACACCAAGCTCCCAAGGCCCTGACAGTCACCGGCACCACTGGACAGCGAAGCCGGCAACCACCCCCGGAGACGCACCCTTTCATGCCGCTGAGACGATCGTCGGCCGGCAACCCGCCTCCGGCGGCGGTGCGGCTCGTCGTCTCGGGGGATGCCGCCTCCCCCGTGAGACCCTGGGAAACCGTCTACGACTGCTCGGGCCGCTCGGCGAATTCCAGAACGGTGACGGAGGGACGGCGGGTGGCCAGTGGCGGGGTGCTCAGTGCGAGTGGCAGCAGGGCGCCGACGAGCCCGCGTCCGCCGGTCGGCCGGACGTCCCGCACCGCCGCCACCGCCGGACCGGCGGTGCGGAGCTTGCCCCGTTCATCCGCGTCCATCGCCCACGGCATCGGCGGCACCTGGTAGCCGTGGGCACGCATCGTCCCTTTCAGGGTGAGTCGGCTGAACCAGCGCGGCACGGCGTCCAGCACGAGCGAGCCGCCCGGGAACCGCTCCGCGCAGCCTGCGATCAGGGATCTCACCCGGGCCGGCTGAAGATACATCAACAAGCCCTGAGCGGTGATCAGTACCTCACGGTTGCGGTCCACCTCGTCGGCCCACCCCAGTTCGGTGGCGTCGGCGGCCAGGTAGCGCTGGCGCGCGCCAGGCGGCAGCAGCCGCTCGCGCAGCGCCACCGACTCAGGCAGGTCCACAGTGAGCCACTGGGCGCGCCCGTTGTCGACCCGCCAGTACTGGGTCTCCAGGCCCTCCCCCAGGCAGACCACGGTGCCGCGCGGCTCCCGGGCGAGGAAGTCGGCCACCTCGCGGTCGAAGCAGGCCGCGCGCAGGGCCTGGAGCTGGGCCTGGGTGGCGCTGGTGCCGAACCGCTCCGCGAACGGGAAGTCGATCCGGTCCACCAGCTCGACCGCCTTCGGGTCCGGCAGCACGGTGTCCGGCCGCCGCGCCTCCAGCGCCCGGTGCCACAGCGTCCACAGCGCGGTCTCCGGCACCTGTCCCAGCTCCGGTCGTTCCCCGCCACCACTCATCGCTCGCTCCTTCGGACGTGGTCCCGTCGCGTTCCCGTCGCGTTCCCGTCGTGGGCATGAACCCGCCGATTCTGACACCCCGTCCGCACCTCCCGTTCCGCCGACGCGCCGACCGGCGCGAAGGGCGGCGGGAGCAACGCGGCGCGCGCCCGGCCGGCGGACTGGTCAGCCCAGCCGGTCCGACCAGTCCGCCAGCCGGGCGAAGTCGTCCGCCGTCAGACCGGCCCTCGGATCGACGTGGTGGAGGAGCGCCGGACCGCGGTGGTGGGCTTCGACCCAGGCGCGGTCCGCGTCCGTGATCAGGTCGTCGACCCAGGCGAACGGGCGGCCCTGCGCCCAGGCGACGATCTCCGGGGTCTTCCAGAACACGCCGCCCTCCGTCGTCCCCGCACGCTACTGGCAGGGCCGCGTGACGGCCCACCGGATTTCCGCGTCGGGGCCGCGGGGGCACGCCCCGTACCGGCGGGGCGGGCCAGCCCCGCCGGTACGGGGCCTCACCCGATGCTGAAGGCGCCGTCCGGCGGGGGCGGGGAGTCGGTGGCCTCCGCGTCGGTGACCGGGGCGGTCCTGCCGACCAGCGCCGCCAGGTCCTCCCCCTCGGTGAGCCGGGCCGGGAAGATGTCGCCCGCGAGCAGCCGGGTCAGCTCGGCCACCGGCAGCGGCGCCGTCGACCCCGCCAGCAGGATGTTGCCGTACCGCCGGCCGCGCAGCACCGGCGCCTCCGCCACCAGGCAGACGTACGGGAACACCGCCCGCACCGTCGCCGCCTGCGCCTTGGCGAAGGCCAGCGGCGGGCCGTCCGCCAGGTTCGCCGCGTAGCAGCCGCCGGGGCGCAGCGCGGTCGCCGCCAGCCGCAGGAACTCCACCGAGGTGAGGTGGGCGGGGGTGCGCGAGCCGTGGAAGACGTCGGCGATCACCAGGTCCTGCGAGCCGGGTGGGGTCTCGGCGAGGGCCGCCCGGGCGTCGCCGACGGTCGCGGTGATGTCCGCGCCGGGGCCCTGCCAGGGCAGCTGCTCGGCGACCAGCTCCAACAGCGGCCCGTCGACCTCCACCACCCGCTGCCGCGAACCGGGCCGGGTCGCGGCCAGGTAGCGGGGCAGGGTGAGCGCGCCGCCGCCGAGGTGCGACACGTCCAGCGGCCGCCCGGCGGGGGCGAGGGCGTCGGCGAGGTGGCCGAGGCGCCGGGTGTACTCGAACTCCAGGTGGGTCGGGTCGGCGAGGTCGACGTACGACTGCGGGGTGCCGTCCAGGGTGAGCAGCCAGCCGCCGTCCCGGTCGAGGTCGGGCATGAGCTTGGCGAAGCCCAGGTCGGTCCGCCGCCCGACCGGCACCGGCTCGTCGGTCACGCGCTCTCCCCCGCGGGTTGCGCGGCCACGGGCCGTACGTCCGCCGGACGCACGTCGAGGTGGGCCGCCAGCCAGTGGTCCAGCTCGGCGAACGCCTCGGTGCGGGCCGCCTCACGGGACAGCACCAGGTCGTGCATGCCGCCGTTGATCCGCACGACGGTGACGTGCCGGCCCAGCTGCGGCCCCTGTGCGGCGATGTCGTCGGCGCGCAGCACGGCGTCGGCGTGGTGCAGCGCGTTGTGCCACTTGGTGGTGGAGACGGAGCGGGTCGAGGCCATCAGCAGCACCGGCACGTCGATCCCCAGCCCGTGGCGCAGCCGCCGGTGGCCCTGGTGGATCGCCGCCAGCCACCCCGCGTACAGCGGGAAGCCCTCGGCGGGCTTGAGGGTGAGGTCGAAGTCCCACTCGCCCTTGTGGTCCTTGTGCAGGCTGTGGGTGTAGTGCGGGTTGAGCGAGGACGGCAGGATGCGGGTCGGCGCCAGCCGCCCGATCGCCGTCACGGCCGGCCCGCCGACCGTACGGACCGCCTGCCCGGCCGGCATCGACAGGAACGGGCTGTTCAGGAACAGCCCGTCCACCACCCCGCGCCCGGCCCGTCGCCCCGCCCACAGCGCCCCGACCAGTCCGCCGGTCGAGTGCCCGTTGAGCAGCAGCTGCCGGTGTCCGTCCAGCTCGCGGATGATCCGGACCGCCTCGTCGATCTCCTCGTCGTACTCGGCGAGGTCGCGGACGAAGTTCGGCGACTGGTGCGGGCGCAGGGAGCGCCCGTACTTGCGCAGGTCCAGCGCGTAGAAGGAGAACCCGAGCGCGGTGTAGTGGTCGGCGAGGTTGGTCTGGAAGAAGTAGTCGTTGTACCCGTGGATGTACAGCACGGCCCGCTCCGCCCCGGGCACCAGCCGACGGACGAGCGTCGCGCACACCGCCCCTTCGGCATCGGGCCGCAGCGTCAGCTCCGCCGCCTCGTAGGGGGCACCCAGGATGTCTTCACCGAACTCCATGGGGCTGACTGTACTGGCTCAGCCCTGCTCATCCGCGGCATCGCCGACCTGCTGGGATGTGATGATCGCAATGCTTTCGGAGAGCGCGTCGTCGGCCTCGGCGAAGGCACGCTCCGCCTGCTGTCGGGCCTCCTCGGCGTCCGCGTGCCGGCCGAGGTCGGTGAACACGGCTCCGAGCGCGGTCCAGGTGCTGCCCTCGCCGGTGCGGTCACCGAGTTCCTGACAGATGGCCAGGGACCGCCGGTGTGCCGCCAGGGATTCGTCCGTCCTCCCGGTGCGCCGGAGGGCGATGCCGAGGTTGCGCAGGCTCAGGCTCTCGCTCCGGCGGTCACCGGTCTCCCGCAGCAGGCGGCCGGCCCGTTCGTGGGCCTCCACCGCTTCGCCGGCCCGGCCCGCCCGCACGAGGGTGACGCCGAGGTCGCCCAGCACCACCGCTTCGCTGTGCCGGTCGCCGGTGCCCTGCCAAGCGGCCTGCGCCTGCCGATGGGCCTCGATCGCCTCCTCGTAGCGGCACTGGTTGCTGAGGATCTGGGCGACGAGGTCCCAGGACGTCCCCTCGCCCCGCCGGTCCCCCAGTTCCCGGAACACCGTGATCGTCTGCCGGAACGTCTCGTGGGCCTCGTCCGCCCGCCCCGCCTCGAACAGCAGGGCACCGAGGTGGGTGGACAGCTGGGCCTCCCGCCGTCGGTCGCCGAGGTCGTGCACGAGGGCGAGGGCGTGCCGGACCGCCTCGATGGCCTGCTGGGGCTGGTGCAGGCTCGCCAGGATCTCGGCGAGGTTCGCGTAGGTGGCGACCTCCCCCGGCCGGTCACCGAGCTCACGGAAGATCACGCCGGCGGTGCCGAGGGCCGCCATCGCCTCCTTGAAGCGGCGGGAATGGCTGTGCGCGTAGGCGAGGTTGTGCCACGCCACCGCCTCCTCGTACCTGTTCCCGAGGGCGAGGGCGGAGGCGAGCGCCACCTCCGTCACCGCGAGGGCGTCGTCGTTCCGGGACCGCCGGACCAGGTGGGCGACCAGCGACGCGGACAGACTCACGGCCACCACGGGAAGGCCCGTCTCCGCCGCCACGCGCACGGCCGCGACCAGGGTGGCCCGCTCGTGCTCCAGCCAGGCCAGGGCTTCGGTCTGGTCACGGAACCGGCCGGGGCCCGAACTTCCGGGGAGTGCCTTGAGGTCCGCGTCGGCGGCCTCGGCCGTCACCGCGTAGTACACCAGCAGGCGCCGCAGGGCGTCCTCGCCGGCCGCCGGGTGCCGATCGGCCCGTTCCAGGGCGTAGTCGCGCACCAGGTCGTGCAGGTACCAGCGGCCGCCGCCCGCCGACTGCTCGACCAGGGCACAGCCGGCGAGCCGAGCGAGCCGGGAGCGGACCTCACGCACCTTCGAGCCGGCCAGCGCGGCAGCGGCCTCGGTCGAGATGTCGGCGCCGGGGTTGAGGGCCAGGAGCCGGAAGAGCTCCGCCTGCGGCTCGGTGAGCCGCCGGTGCGAGCGGTCGAGCACGATCCGGATGCCGTCCTCGCCGTCGTCCAGGAGGTCGAGCCGGGCGGCGCGGTCGGCGAGGTCCGCGGCGAGCTCGTCCGGACGCAGGTGCGGGTCGAGGACGAGCTGGGCGGCGGCGAGCCGCAGGGCGAGCGGGAGGTGGCTGCACAGCTCCGCCATCCGCCGAGCGGACGCCGGGCCGGCCGTGATGCGGTCGTCGTCCGCGCGGGCGGCCCGGACGGCGGTGTCGAGGAGGGCCACGGCCGCCTCGGGGCCGAGGACGCCGAGGCGGTGGAGGCGCGCGCCGAGGCTGGGGAGGGTTTCGCGGGAGGTGACCAGCAGGCGGTGGCGGGCGGACGGGGGTTGGAGGAGGCGGACCTGCTCGGCGGCGGAGGCGTTGTCGGCGACGACCAGGACGCCTCCGTCGTACTGGTCCAGTCGGGCGCGGTAGAGGGTGGCCCGGTTCGAAGGGTCCGGAGGAATGTGCTCGGCGGGGACGCCGAGGGCCCGCAGGAGGGTGTCGAGGGCCTGCCCGGCCTCCACCGGCGTCTCGTCGTAGCCGCGGAGGTCGACGAACAGGGCCGCGGAGAAGTGGGCGGCGTCGAGCAGCGCGTGGCCGACGGCGACCGCCAGCGTCGTCTTGCCGATGCCGCCGAGGCCGGTGACCGTCACCGTTGACGGGCCGTCCGAGGTCAGCAGGGTCCGGAGCTCGGCGAGGTCCTGGTCGCGGCCGGTGAAGGCGGAGGTGAGAGGCGGGAGGCCGGCGATCGTGGGAGGCCGGGCGGTGACCGTCACGTGCGCCGTGTCCGCCTGGACGACCGGGCCGTGGAAGTTCCCCCCGCGAATGCTGTTGTGCACCGCGTCAGGGTAGCCGCCCGCGCCTCCCGACCGCTTCTCGTGCGCCTGCTGTGCGCCGGTGGTTGTGTGGAACGCTTTCCGGACAGACAAGGCGAGTTGGGGAGTTTGCATGCAACACGGGCACACCGATCCGTCGCTCTACCGTTCGGCCGCCGAGGCGATCGCCGCTCCGCCGGAGAAGCTGGCGTACGTGGCCGGGTTCGACCGCTCGGGCCGGCGGCCGGACGCGTTGCTGAGCGTCGACACCGATCCGGACTCGGCGAGCTACGGGAAGGTCCTGAACTTCGCCGAACTGCCCACGCTCGGCGACGAGTTGCACCACTTCGGCTGGAACGCCTGCTCCAGCGCCCTCGCCCACGCCTGCCACCGGGACCCGGAGCGGCGCTACCTGCTGCTCCCCGGGCTGCGCTCCTCCCGGCTGCACGTGCTGGACACCCACCCCGACCCGGTCCGCCCGCACCTGGTCAAGACCATCGAGGCCGAGGAGCTCGCCGCCAAGGCGGGCTACTCGCGCCCGCACACCCTGCACTGCGGCCCCGACGGCGTCTTCCTCTCCTGCCTCGGCAGCGGCGAGGGCAACGACGGCCCGGGCGGGGTGGCGCTGCTCGACCACACCACCTTCGAGGTGCTGCGCGCCTGGGAGACCGAGCGCGGCCCGCAGCACTTCGCCTACGACGTCTGGTGGCACCTGGGCACCAACGTGGGCATCACCAGCGAGTGGGGCAGCCCGTGGATGGTGGAGGACGGCGTGGTGCCGGACCTCCTGCTCGGGCGCAAGTACGGCCACGCGCTGCACTTCTGGGAGCTGGACTCCGGCCGCCACCTCCAGCGGGTGGACCTCGGTGACCAGTACCAGATGGTGCTGGAGCTGCGCCCGGCGCACGACCCGCAGGCGGAGTGGGGGTTCGCCGGGGTGGTCACCAACGTCGAGGACCTGTCCTCCTCGGTCTGGCTCTGGTACCGGGAGGGGCCGGCGTTCACCGCGCGCAAGGTGATCGAGATCCCCGCCGAGCCGGCCAAGGCCGAGGACCTGCCGCCCGCGCTGCAGCCGTTCGGGGCGGTGCCGCCGCTGGTCACCGACATCAACCTGTCGGTGGACGACCGCTGGCTGTACGTGTCCGCCTGGGGCACCGGCGAGCTGTTCCAGTACGACGTCTCGGACCCGTTCCACCCCCGCCTGGCCGGCTCCGTGCGGCTCGGCGGGATCGCCGCCCGCACCCCGCACCCGGCCGAGCCCGGCCGTCCGCTGAGCGGGGCGCCGCAGATGGTGGAGATCAGCCGGGACGGCCGGCGGATCTACCTCACCAACTCGCTCTACGGCGCCTGGGACGACCAGTTCTATCCGGACGGCATCGAGCCCTGGATGGTCAAGCTGGACGCCGACCCGGACGCCGGCGGGCTGAGCATCGACGAGCGCTTCTTCCCGCACGGCGCCGACTTCCGGGGCCTGCGCGTCCACCAGACCCACCTGGCGGGCGGCGACGCCTCCTCCGACTCCTACTGCTTCCGCTGAGCGGACGACCGCCGAACCGACGACCGTCCTGCCGGCATCACCGGAAGAGCGCCTGGTCGAACCGCACCTGCGCCGACGGCATCCCGGCCGCCGCCAGCCGGGTGCGGACGGAGCCGACCATGCCGACCGGCCCGGTGACGCAGGCCAGGTGCTCGCGCCAGTCTGCGGCCGTCGCCACGGTGTCGGCGAGCTCGCCGACGGTGACCGGGGTGACGGTCAACCACGGCTTGTGCAGGCCGAGTTCGGACAGCGCCTGCCAGTCGTAGAGGTCGGCGCGGTCCCGGGCGCCGACGAACAGGTGGACCCGGCGGCCGGTCGGCCGGTGGGCGGCCTGCTGCTCGACGATCGCCTTCATCGGGGCGAGGCCGGTGCCTCCCGCGACCAGCAGCAGGTCGCGGGCGTCACCGTCGGGCATCAGGCTGCCGCGCGGCGGGCCGAGGCGCAGCCGGTCGCCGACGGCGGTGTGCTCGACCAGGGCGGCACTGACCCCGCCGACGCCGGTACGGCGGACGTGGAACTCCAGCTCGTTGTCGGCGCGCGGGGCGCAGCCCATCGAGTACTGCCGCCAGGTGTGCGGCAGCGCCGGGTGCTCGACGGTGCCGTACTGCCCGGCCTGGTACGGGTACGGCTCGCCGGTGCGCACCCGCAGCACGGCGAGGTCGGGGCGGCGGCGCTCGTGGCCGGTCACCACGGCGTGCCAGTACGGGGGCTCGGTGAGCGCGGAGTCGGCGCCGGCCACCATCGAGCCGACGGCGAAGCGGAGCATCCGTACCCAGGCGCCCTCCAGCTCCTCGGTCCAGTGTTCGCCGGCCCGGTGCCGGACGGCCGCGCACAGGGCTTCCTCGAAGGCCTCGTAGTGCACCGGCCGGACGCCCAGTTTCCGGTGGTCGCGGCCGAGCTGGCGGAGAGTCTGCGCCAGCTCGTCCGGGCGGTCGAGGTGGTCGATCAGGTGGTGGAAGATCCGTTCCAGGTGGAGCTGCTGGAACTCCATCGAGGTGGGGAAGAGCGATCGCAGGAACGGGCGGCGGCCGAACATCACCGCGTACAGGTGGTCGATCAGTTCCGCGAGCGGGGAGATCAGGTCGAGGTCGCGCCGGATCAGGTGCTGGTCGGCGGCGCCGTCGTAGCCGCCGTCCTCGCCGTACGCGCCGTACCCGAAGTCGCCGCCGGCCGAGGAGGACGGGGCGAGGAGCTGGCGGCGCAGGCGCATGGCGTGGTGACGGGCGATGAGACGGTCGTACTCGGCGGTGGCGGTGCCGTTGGCAAGTTGCGTGCTGCTGCTGTTGTCCATGTCCTGCCCAGTCAACTGCCGGGGCGCCGATCGCGAGAAGGGCCGATCGCCCCGGGCGGACCCGGGACCTTCGACCCCTTGCGGTGGTGCGTGCGGACCGGAATGGTTTTCGGCCACCGTGGACGGCTACGGTGCAGGATGCTCCCGCGCTACGACGCAGGGGTGCCCCGCGCCCCGGTGCTCTCCCACCACCGGGACCCGGGGCACCGCCGTCAGACTCCCGCCCGGCGCGCCTCCCGGCGTTCCAGCCGCCGCTGCCGGCCCTGGCGCAGCGGCTGGTCGGGCAACCACCCGAAGGTGAGACAGGCGCCGACCACCCCGAGCAGCATCCCGACCAGGAAGCCGCCCAGGTTGGAGGTGACCCAGCTGGCCAGCGAGGCCAGCACGGCGAGGATGGAGTAGAACAGCCGCTGCGCCGGGTTGAACAGGATCAGCAGGCCGCACAGCATCATCACCGCCGGCACCAGGTACCCGGCCAGCCCCTGCATCCCGATGTGCAGGATGACGGGCAGCGGGGCCTTCAGCGTGAACAGGATCTCGGCGCCGCCGAGCGTCACCAGCAGCCCGCCCCAGAACGGTCGCCTGCCCCGCCAGTCGCGCTTGACCGGGCGTGCGGCGGGCTCGGCCACAGGGGCCGCCACGGCCTGGGCGGGCGCGGCCGCCGTCCCCTCGGCGACCACCCCCTCGGCCCGCGCCGCGGTGGCCTCGCCGGTGCCGGCCTGCTCCGGTACGGACTCCGTCATGCTCAGCAGCCCGTGGAGCTGAAGCTCAGCCGCAGGTTGGGCAGCTTGAACCCGACGGCGGTGCTCGCGTAGTTGTGCTGGTTCAGGTGGGTCAGCTTGACGGTGTCGGCCTGCTGGCCGAACACGCCGGGGCCGCCCTTGCCGATCGGGCCGGCCTTGGTGTAGGTGCTGGCGTCGCCGCCGATCTCGATGTTGGTGAACTCCGCGTCGCCGGAGAGCATGTCGGAGTCGGTGGTGAGGTTGCTGGCGGAGACGGGGGTGCCGCCGTCACCCGCGTGGATCACCAGGTTGATGCCGCCGAGGTCGACGCTCTGGCACAGGTTGGTGATCTCGGCCTTCTTGATCGCCGACACCGCGACCAGCACCTGACCGCCGGTGGAGCCCGCGTTGGGGCTGTCGGGGATCATCGAGTCCAGCGCGCCGAACTGCGCGAAGCCCTCGCCCTCCAGCTTGTCGGCGGTGATGGTGAACGGCATGCCGGAGATGGAGAACTGGGCGGCGAGCACGCCCTGGGCGGTGAGCGCCATCAGGACGCCTCCGGCCGCGACGGCCGGTACGGCCATCAGGGCGGTGCGCTTCAGCCGTACCCGGCCTCTTCTGGACGTGCTCGGCGTCTGCGGGGTCTCGGCCGCCGTGGCGGCGTCCTCGGACATGGCCATGTGTGCTCCCTGTGGGTGGATGGGTGTGCAGGCACTGGCACGTTGTCCTGGCGCGGACAGCGTTCCCCGGCCCGACCGGTCCGTCCGCCCCTCGGCAGCGGGGCGGGTCAGGTCGGAGCGCGGTAAGTAACTGGGAAGCTACTGCCCGGTATTGGCCCGGTCAATACAGGTGACGAAGGATCTTCACCAATCCGCGACCCGCTTCGGCCAGTCCCTCACCCCCAGCCGTTCGGCCGCTTCCGCCGGGCCGAGGAACGGCGACAGGCAGAACATGCTCAACACCGGCAGGAGATCCAGCAGTTGTTCGGTACGGCCGGAGTCGATCCGCCGGTAGATCGCGCTGTAGACGCCGCCCACCACGGCGTCCACCATCTCCTTCGACTCGACCCCGCCGGGCAGTTGGGGCACGTCGGCGAAGAACGCCCGGAACCTGGTGAGCAGTTGGGCTCGCTCACGGCGGCCGGCCGGGCCGACCGCCTCGATCTCGATCACCGCCATCGTGGCGAACGCCGGTGTTCCCGCGAGCAGTTGGAGCATCACGCCGAGCGCCTTCCGGACGCCCCGGCACCAGTCGGATTCGGCCGCGAAGGCCGCCCCCATCCGCTGGATCACCACGCCGGTGCCGTACCGGTGCGCAGCCAGGAAGGCGTCCTCCTTGCCGCTGAACAGCTCGTAGAAGACCGGCCTGGTCACGCCCGCCGCGCGGCAGATGTCGCTGATCGTGGCGTGCTGGTAGCCGCGCTCGGCGACGGTCCGCACCAGCCCGTCCAGCAGCCGCTCGCGCTGGGTCGCGGCGATCACGCCGGCGGGCAGCCGACGCGGGCCGGGCTTGATCGAGCGGGCCGGATCGCGGCCGGTCCGAGCACCCGGCAGCAGGACCACGTCGGCTCCGCGGAGGTACTTCCGATCCATCACCAACTCCTGTGTCCTGTATTGACATTGACGTAACGCCGGGTTTACAACACTGACAGGTTTCCAACCGGTGGACGAGCGAACTCCCACCGGCGGGACCTCCGGGGGCTCCGACGGGCCGGGGCGAACGCCCAGGCCACGGGGTCACGGCGGGGCAGGACCGCGACGGTGGCAGCCGTCGACGTGCCCCCACGGCACCGCACGTCCCCGACCGAACGCGCGGTTCCGCGGTGTTCCACGCCGCCGCCCGTACGCAAGGCCGTACCACCGCACCGCCGTACGTTCACCTCGCGTACGTCCGCACCGCCGTACCGCACGGACGGGCCCGTGGCGCCGGGCCCGCCCGCCCCTCGGCATGAGCCGAAGCCTCCGGTACGAAGCCCCCGGTACGCCATGCACCTCCCCCGTCGTGCACACCACCACACCCGCACGCGGGGATTCCCCCACCCGTCCACCGGACGGAGAGAGGTACCCTCATGCGCATCCGCCGCACCCTCGCCACCGCCGCCCTCGCCTCGCTCGCCCTCACCGGCGCGGCCGTGGCTCCCGCCCAGGCCGCCGGATCAGCAGTCCTGACCACCGGCAGCCCGACCGGCCCGGACGTCGCCGTCGGTGACGTGCTGAGCGCCAGCCTGGTCTCCGGCACCTACGCGACCTTCTACAACAGCGCCTCCGGGACGAGCGGCATCAAGTGTGCCTCCTCCTCCTTCTCGGCGACCGTCACCTCCAACCCGGCCGCGCCGGGCAGCGCCGTCGAGCGGCTCGACACCCAGACCTTCGGCTCCTGCACCTCCAACGTCCTCGGTGTCACGGGCGTCAAGAGCATCACCGTCACCAACCTGCCGTACACCAACACGGTCAGCGACGCCCCCGGCAACCCGGTCAAGCTCACCCCCGGCGCGGCCGGCGCGATGGGCACCACGGTGGTGCTCAACACCATCCTGGGCAGCATCAGCTGCAACTACCAGAACACCACCGGGATCAACGGCACCACCTCGAACACCGGCAACACCATCGGCTTCACCAGCCAGCCGTTCGCCCTGGCCTCCGGCCCGAGCCTGTGCTTCTCGACCGGTTACTTCAGCGCCACCTACGGCCAGGTCCTCGACATCACCGCCCCCGGCCAGCCGGTCCTCTTCGTCAACTGACGCCAGGGCCCGTCCGGCCCGTCGTGACGACGGCGGCGTACGGCACCTTCACCGGGGCCGTACGCCGCCGTACCGCTGTGACGCTGCGCCGCCGTGCCGCCGTGCCGCACCAACACCACCGCCCCACCCCCGAGACAGCGAAGTGACCGGCCGGTAGGGTGGCGCCGCACGGAGACGGCGAACCGGAACGGGGCGGGTTGATGAGCGACAACGGCACGGGCTTCTTCACCTCGGTGGCGGACGCCGCCGAGCAGCTGGCCGCCACCGGCTACCTGGCCTCCACCGCCGTGGCCACCACCGTCTTCCTCGCCGACCGGCTCGGCAAGCCGCTGCTGGTCGAGGGCCCCGCCGGGGTCGGCAAGACCGAACTCGCCAAGGCGGTGGCCGAGATCGGCCGCGCCCGGCTGGTCCGGCTCCAGTGCTACGAGGGCATCGACGAGGCCCGCGCCCTCTACGAGTGGAACCACGCCAAGCAACTGCTGCGGATCACCGCCGGCCGTGACGAGGGCTGGCAGGAGGCCCGCACCGACATCTTCGGCGAGGAGTTCCTGCTCACCCGCCCGCTGCTCACCGCGATCCGCGGCGAGGAGCCGACCGTGCTGCTGATCGACGAGATGGACAAGGCCGACGTCGAGGTGGAAGCGCTGCTGCTGGAGGTGCTCAGCGACTTCCAGGTCACCGTCCCCGAGCTGGGCACCATCACCGCGAGCCGCCGCCCCTTCGTCCTGCTCACCTCGAACGCCACCCGCGAGCTCTCCGAGGCGCTGCGCCGCCGCTGCCTCTTCCTCCACCTCGACTACCCCGAGGCCGAGCTGGAGCGCCGGATCGTCCGGCTCAAGGTGCCCGGCCTGGACGAGACGCTGGCCGAGTCGCTGGTCCGGGTCGTCGGCGCGCTGCGCGCGATGGAGCTGCGCAAGGCGCCCTCCGTCGCCGAGACCATCGACTGGGCCCGCACCCTGCTCGCCCTCGGCGCCGACACCCTGGACGAGACGGTCGTCCGGGACACCCTCGGGGTGATCCTCAAGCACCAGGACGACGTCCGCAGGGCCGCCGAGAAGCTCACCCTCGCATGACGACGCCCCACCGGACGGACACCGCCGCCCGCCTCACCGGACTGGTCCGCGCCCTGCGCGGACACGGCCTGCGGACCGGCCCCGCCGAGACGGTGGACGCCGCCGCCGTGCTGGACGTCCTCGGCTTCGCCGACCGCGAGCAGATGCGGGCCGGCCTCGCCGCCGCCCTGCTGCGCTCGGAGGGCCAGCGAACGGTCTTCGACGCCGCCTTCGACCTGTTCTTCCCGCTCGGCGTCGGCACCCCGGAGGCCGTCCGGGCCGACCCGCCGCCGGTCCCCGACGACCCCGAGCCGCCGCGCTTCGGCCGCCCCGACCCGCTGCGCGAGCAGCTGCGCGACCGCCTCGCCGCCGCGCTGGCCGCCGACGACCGCGCCGCCCAGGCCCGGCTGGCCGGCGAGGTGGTGGAGGCCTTCGGCCGGTACGGCGCCGGCGGCTCGCCCGGCTCCGACGGCTGGTCCGCCCAGCAGGCGCTCGGCCGGCTCGCCCCCGACACGCTGCTCGCCCGCGTCCTGGCCGCCCTGCGCGAGCGTCAGGACACCCAGGACCTCTCCGACCGGGTGCTCGCCGACGAGATCCGCCGCCGCATCCGGGACTTCCGCGCGATGGCCGCCGGCGAGGCCCGCCGTCGGGTCGCCGAGCTGCGCGGCCCCGAGCGGATCGCCGAACGCGCCGTCGCCCCCACCGCCGACCGGGTCGACTTCCTCTACGCCGGCCGTGACCAGCTCGCCGAACTGCGCCGCACCGTCCACCCGCTGGCCCGCAAGCTGGCCACCCGGCTGGCCGCCCGGCGCCGCCGCGCCGCCCGCGGCGAGATCGACCTGCGCCGCACCCTGCGCCGCTCGCTGACCACCGGCGGGGTGCCGCTGCGCCCCGCCTACCGGCTGCGCCGCCCGGCCCGCCCCGAGCTGGTGCTGCTGTGCGACGTCTCCGGCTCGGTGGCGGGCTTCGCCGACTTCACCATGCTGCTGGTGCAGGCGATGAGCGAACAGTTCAGCAAGGTCCGGGTGTTCGCCTTCGTCAACCGCACCGCCGAGGTGACCGGCCTGCTCCGCGGCGGCGACGACCCGGCGCGCCTGGCCGCCCGGATCCTCACCGGGGCCAAGGTGACGGGCTACCACGGCAACAGCGACTACGGCTCCGCGCTCGGGGAGTTCGCGGACCGCCACCTGGACGCCGTCGGCCCGCGCACCTGCGTGCTGGTCCTCGGCGACGCCAGGAACAACCAGCGCGACCCCAACCTGGACGCGCTGCGCCGGATCGCCGGCCGGGCCCGCCGGGTGTTCTGGCTCAACCCGGAGCAGCCCTCGCTCTGGCCGACCGGCGACTCCGCCGCACTCGCCTACGCGGGCGTGGTGGAGATGCACTCCTGCCGCAACGCCCGCCGCCTCGGCGAACTGATCACCCGCCTACTGCCCGTGTAGCCGGCCGGCCGGGCCCCGGGCGGGACCCGGCCGGCGCCGAGCGCCTACTTCTCCAGGTGCGCGAGGAAGTCCAGCAGCGCCTCGGTGACCTCGGCCGGGCGCTCCTGCTGCGTCCAGTGCCCGGTGTCCGGCAGTCGGACGTGCCGGTGCAGCTTGGGCACCAGGCTCAGCAGGTGGTCCAGCACCGGGCGCGGGACCATCGCGTTGACGAGGTCCTGCTCCCCCACGACGAACAGCGCGGGCACGTCGACCGTCACCCCGGTGAAGGCGGCCAGCAGTTCGGCGTTGCGGTCGAGGTTGCGGTACCAGTTGAGCCCGCCGGTGAAGGCCCGCTCGCCGCGCGGGGCGTAGTCGGCCTCGAAGGCGTCGAGGTCCTCCTCGGTGAGCCAGTCCGGCAGGCGCTCCGGCTCCGGGATGCCGTCCAGCAGGCCCTTGCCCTCGGGGACGATCCACAGCCGGGGCTTGCCGTCCGGCGACTTCCCGCAGAGGATGCGGCGCAGGCTGGCCCGGACGTCCGCGGCCAGCTCGGCGTCGGCCCGGCCGGGCTCCTGGAAGTAGACCTGGTAGAAGCCCTCGCCGAAGGCCGCCCGGGCGGCCTCCAGCGGCGGCGGGCCGCCCACCGGCAGCGGCGGCACGCTCAGCCCGGCCACCCCGCGCACCAGGTCCGGCCGCAGCGCCGCGGTGGCCCAGGCCACCGGCGCGCCCCAGTCGTGCCCGACCACCACCGCCCGCTCCTCACCGAGCGCGCCGATCAGCGCGGTCACGTCGCCGACCAGGTGCAGCAGGGTGTAGGCGTCCACCCGCTCGGGCTGCTCGCTGCGGGCGTACCCGCGCTGGTCCGGCGCGACGACCCGGTAGCCGGCCTCGGCGAGCGGCGCGATCTGGTGGCGCCAGGAGTACCAGCTCTCCGGGAAGCCGTGCAGCAGCAGGACCAGCGGCCCCTCGCCCTGTTCCGCGTAGTGCAGCCGTACGCCGTTGACCTCGACCTCGTGGTGCCTGATCGCGTCGTTCAACTCCCGCTCCCTGATCGGTCGGTCGGGCCGCTGCGGCCCCTGACCGAACCAACGACCCGGGGCCGGCGACAGTTTCCCGGAACCGCCCCCGGAAAGCGGCCGAGGCCGCCCCGGAAGTCCGGGACGGCCTCGGCCTCGGGCGAACTGGCGTGACGTCAGTTCACGGTGTAGCTGTACGGAATCGCCGCGAGCACCGAACCGGTGGTGTTCAGGACGTTGTTGGCGGTGGCCACGCCGGTCGGGCCGGACACCAGGTACAGCACGCCCTTGACGGTGCTGCCCTTCGGGCCGGTCGGCGTCAGCGTCACCTGGAGCGAGCCGGTGGCGCCGGGGGCGACGGTCACCGGGGTGGCGGCCGCGGCCGAGGCGTTCACCGAGGCGGCGTACGGGTCACCGGTGCTGGAGGTCAGCGCCGGGTCGAAGGCCTGGGTGTGCGCGGTGGCCGTGATGGTGGAGGTGCCGGCCGGCGCGCCGCCGTTGCCGAACGGGCCGATCTGCTGGACGAAGGTGCCCCAGGTGCCGGGGACGACCGGCTGCTCGGCGGTGCCGTTGTCGGTCACGACCGAGACGGTCGAGCCGTCCTGGGCCTTCTTCAGGTCGCCGAACAGGTCCGGCGAGCCGGCGGTGGCGCTCAGCTCGATCTGCGCCGGCGTCGAGGACGCCGCCACGGCCTTGAGCCGGTCGGTGCCCGGCGGCACCAGGAAGGACGGCACCGTGGAGCTGAGGCTCAGCGGCAGGCTGACGGTCGCCGAGGCGCCCTGCGGCACCAGCGGCAGGTCCACCCGGCGGTCCAGCCGGCCGTCGGCCGCGATCCGCTGGGTCGCGACGGTGTTGTTGGTGTAGTTCACCTGGACGGTGACCGGCTTGCCGGCCGCCAGCGCGGTGCGGGCGTCGTTCGGCAGACCGGCCGCGGTGGCCTGGTTCTGGTTGAACGCGACGGTGCCGGTGAAGTCCTGGGCGAGCTCCTGGCCACTGACCGGGCCGAGCACGTTCAGGACGAACCGCCAGCGGCCGGCGGCCGGGTTGACGGTGGTGGCCGAGACGCCGTTGCCGTTGCCGGTCAGGTTGCCCTGGACGTCGAACTGCCCGTTGCCCTCGATGTCGACCGGGGTGCCGTTCGGGCTGATCAGCGCGCCCTGCATGAGCAGCTTCGAGTCCTTGCCGACGGTCAGGCCGACCCGCAGGTCCTTCTGGCCCTTCGGGACGTCGAAGGCGTACGAGAAGCTCTGCGTCGGCGAGGCGCTGCGGCCGTTGCCGCCGGTGATGGTGCCGGTGAAGGTGCCCTTGCCCTGGTTGACCGGGACGAGGCTGCGCAGCACGACCGGGACGCTGGTGGTGTTGCCGTTGGAGCTGGAGACCAGGACGGCCTCGCTGGTGTCGCCGCTGGTGGCCGGGGTGGTGAGCTGGACCTTGAGGGTCTTGGTCTGGCCAGGCTTCAGGTCGGTGGTGCTCGGGCTCACGGCGCCGGCCGGCACCGCGCGCTGGGTGGCGGTGCCCAGCTGGACCGCGCCGCTGTAACCGGCCTTGCCGGCCGGGGTGTAGAGGATCGCGGTCCACTCGCCGGCCACCGGGTGCGGAACGTCCACCAGGCCGAAGTCGGCCGGGGTGGCGCCGCCCTGCGGACGGGTGTTGGTCTCGAAGCGGCCCGACGGGTCGAGCAGCGTCATGCGGACCACCGGGCCGTTGGAGACCGGGTTGGGCGCGCCCTGCCAGGCGATCGAGGCCGCGAGGCGGTCGGCGCCGGCCGGAACGGTGAACTTGACCTGCTTCTGCACCCAGTCCGCGCCGTTGGTCGCGTACTTGAAGGTGTCCTTGGAGGACGGGTCCAGCTGGACGGTCTGCCGGTTGCTCGACTGGGGGGCGAAGCTGCGGGTCGCGGCGCTCACCGTCTGGGTGCTGTCACTGGTGTTGGTGACGGACACGTCGGCGGTGTGGGTCGAGCCGGGGGCGCCGGCGATGTCGACCTGGCCGGTGTTGACCACGACGGTCTTCGCGCCGTCGGTGCCGTCCCCGTCGTCGTAGCCGCGGGCGGCCTCGACGGCGGCGCGGACGTTCAGCAGGCCGGCGCCCTGCTCCTCGGCCGGCACGCCGAGGTCGGTGGCGGTGCCGGTGAGGAACTTCTTCACCAGCGCCGGGGACGGCGAGTCGCCGCCGTGGGTGTCCCGGTAGGCCTGGATGACCAGGGCCGCGGCGCCGGTGACGAACGGGGCCGACTGGCTGGTGCCGCCGAACGGCTGGATCGGCGAGGGCTGGCCGTTGTAGCCCGTGCAGTCGGTGTACTTGCTCGTGTCGGGCGTGCACAGCGCCCAGTCCGACTCGCCCGGCGCGACCAGGTCGACCGTCCGGCCGGCCTGGGTGAAGCCGCCCGAGGAGAGCGCGGAGATGCGGTTGTCGCTCCAGGTCCTGTTGGAGAACCGGGAGGCCGCGTAACCGGTCTGCTGGTAGTTCTGGTTGTCGGTGGAGGCGCCGACCGCGATCACGTACGGGTCGGTGGCCGGGGTGCCGATCGTGCCGCTGATCCCGGCGTCACCGGTGGAGACGGCGACGGTGACACCGGCCTTGACGGCCTGCTCGTTGAAGAGCGAGATGGTGTCGTGCGCGCCGCTGTCCGGGGTGACGTTGCCGCCGAAGGACTCGTTCAGCACGTCCACGTGGGCGACCCGCACCGCGTAGTCGATCGACTGGAGGATCGAGGAGTTGGACATCATCTCGCCGCCGGCCTTCAGCGCGACCAGGTCGGCGTCCGGGGCGAGGCCGCGGATGCGGATGTTGCATCCGGCCGGGAGCGGGTGCGAGGAGTTGACGAACTTGGAGACGTCGTAGACCTGGCGGCCCTGGGCGATGACCGCCGAGGCGTCGCCGAAGGCCTCCGCCGCGCCGGTCGGCGCGTCCCAGCCGTCGCCCGCGAAGTCCTGGTAGTCGACCACGGCGTGCGAGCCGTCGGCCCGGATGAAGTCCGGGTTGTTCGGGTCGAGGCCGTCCGCGATGTAGGCGACCTTGACGCCCTTGCCGGTGGCCAGGTCCTCCACGCCGGGCTTGCCGTTGCCGGTGACGGCCCGGGTCGAGTACAGGCCCTCGGGCTCCAGCAGCGGCTTGCTCGGGTCGGAGGGACAGACCGTGTTGGTCGCGTTCTCCTCGGCGCCCTGACCGTTGCTGCCCGAAACGGCCTGCGGAGCGGCGTCGGCCTTGGGCGCCTTGGCGTCGGCGGCACCGGCGGCCTCCTTGGCCGCCTTCGCCTTGCCGGCCGCCGCCGGGGCGACCTGGACCTGGGCGTCCGCCACCACGGCGGAGACGGCCGGGTCCGCCTGGAGCTGGGCCCGCAGGGCGGGGCTGACCGTGGCCGAGAAGGCGTTGCCGACCACGAAACTCCTGATGTCGGTGCCGCCGCCCGCCTTGACCTTGTTCAGCAGCGGCGCCTGCGCGTCGGCGGCCTTCTGCTGCCGGGCGCCCAGGTGGCCGTGGTCGGCCGGGGCGTCCGCGATCTGGTCCTTCAGGATCACGATCACCGGCACCGGAGCCCCGTCCGCGGACGCCGCCTGGGCGTTCTTCGGGTCGGGGGCCGGGGCCGCGCCGGCGATGGTCCCGAGGCTCAGGACCATGGACGCGGCGGTGACCGTGACGGCGGCTGCTAGCTGGGTTTTCCGCCAGCCGATCATATAAATCCTCTCGTCAGATGGATAGCTGACGCATTCCAACGCACCCGAGAGGATCACGACAAGGGGGTAAATCCCCATCAGAAAGTAAAGTTGACCATCAATCAGTAAAATTCACGGAGGAAATCGGGCCGAATCCGCATCTTTCAACCGATCGGCCCTTACCGGAACCGGGCGGCCCGCCGCGGGAAGGACGATGGCGGACTCCCTTCCCGCGCCACCGCCCGACGAAACGGCCGCCCGGCTCCCGTCGAGGCGGCCGCCCGGCCCGGTCAGTACCCGGCCACCCGCTCCTGGGCGTCCGCCAGGTCCTCGGCGGTGGGCGCGTCGTCCTGGGTCAGCCGGTGGCGCCAGTAGCCGGTGAAGTCGATGTTCTCCTTCGGCACCCCCTGCCGCTCGACCAGGTGCCGACGGATCGTCCGGACCGCCCCCGCCTCCCCGGCCAGCCAGACGAAGGGCTCACCCCCCGGCAGCACGGCGTCCCGGAACGCCTCGGTCAGCACGGTGCCCGGGGCCGCGCCGTCGCGGTACAGCCACTCCACCTCCAGGTCGGCACGGCTCTCCAGGTCCTGACGTTCCGCCCGGTCCGCGACCTCGATCCACGCGTACACCCGCTCCCCCGCGGGCAGCGCCTCGACCAGGGTCGCGAGCGCCGGCAGCGCGGTCTCGTCGCCGGCCAGCAGCACCCAGTCGGCGGCCGCCGCGGCCTCGGCGAACGCGACCGGCGGGGCGTACAGCACGGAGGGGCCGACCATCCCGAGCCGGTCCCCCGGCGCGGCCCGCAGCGCCCAGGCCGCGGCCGGGCCGGTGTCGCCGTGCAGCACGAAGTCGATCTCGACCAGCCGGGTGCCGGGCCGCCGTCGGCGCAGGGTGAAGCTGCGCATCACCGGGCGCTCGGCCTCGGGGATCGCCTGGTAGGCCTGGTACCAGCCCATCGGGTCGCCCTGCCGGGCGGGCAGCACCGGCTCGCGCTGCCCGGGGCGTGGGAAGCAGAGCTTGAGCTGCTGGTCGGGGGCGGTGCCGACGGTGTCGGGCAGTTCCTCGGCGGCGAAGGTGATCCGGGCGGTGCGCGGCGTGATCCGCCGGACCTCGACAACCTCGACGAAGGTGACGGGCAATGTCATCGCGAAACCCCTTCGGTTGGTAACCTTACGGCATAAAGAGTTGCCGTCGGCACGACACTTTACGCCATAAGGAGACCTCGGATGACCGTCTACGCCGGGCAGGGAGACGCCCATCGCTCGCTCGCCCTGCTCTGGGGCGCGCCCGAGGAGCCGCGCGCCGGGCGCAGCGGCCCCAAGCCGGGCCTGAGTGCGGACGCGATCGTGTCCGCCGGAATCGCGGTGGCCGACGCCGAGGGCATGGCCGCGCTGTCGATGCGCGCCGTGGGCGAACGGCTCGGCCGCACCGCGATGGCGCTCTACACCTATGTGCCCGGAAAGGCCGAACTGCTCGACCTGATGCACGACCGGGCACTCGCCGAACTCCGTACCGAACCGCCCGGTGGACTCCAGGGGGCCGACGACTGGCGGGAAGCCGTCACCGCCTGGGCCGAGGAGCTGTACGCCTGCTACCTGCGCCACCCCTGGGTGCTCCAGGTCTCGCAGGCCCGCCCGGTGCTCGGCCCCGCCGAACTCGCCGCGATGGAGGCGCTGTTGCGCGCGCTGAGGCCGGCCGGCCTCCCGCCGCGGCGGCTGCGCGGGGCGGTCGCGGCGCTCTGGCAGTTCGTGCGCGGCCTCGCCGCCACCACCGCCGACGCACGCGGCGCGGCAGCCGCGACCGGGGTCACCGACGAGGACTGGTGGGCCACCCGTTCCGCCCGACTCGCCCAGCTGGCACCGGACTTCGCGGAACGCTTCCCCCTGCTCACCGCCCTGCAGAGCACGGGCGGCGGCGCCCCGCAGGACAGCCACCGGGAGGCCTTCCGCGCCGGGCTCGCCGTACTGCTCGACGGCATCGCGGCCGGGGAGCCTTCAGGCTGCTAACACCGCCGGGCGGCGGGGAGCGCCAGCAGGACGCCGAGCACCACCAGGGTGGCGTACCCGGCGATCTCGTGGCCCGCCGGCACCAGGACCCGGACGAACCCGAACAGCCGGAAGCCGTCGATCCAGGTGGACAGCAGGCCGGAGGCGCCACCGACGATCAACACGGAACCGAGGTAGCCGAGCAGGGTCTTCATGCCCCGAGCCTAGGAATCCGCCCCCGGCCGGACATCCGACTTTCGGCGCGGACCGCCGCCACCAAAGTCGTCCGCCGCGCATCCCCGCCCGTCCCGGGGCTCCGGACGGAGCAGCAGGCCCGGCGGCCCGGCCGCGGCCCGGGTACGTTCGCCGTGTGCAGCCCGAACGAGCGCAGCAGAAGCCACCTTCCGTCACCAGGGCCGCGGCCGGCGCCACCGTCTGTGCCGCCCTGGTACTCACCGTCGTCGCCCCGTCGGCCCTCGCCCAGGACTCCGGCCACGCCGTCGGCGGGGAGCGGCTCGGCCGCCCGGCCGTCCAGGTCGCGCCGCTGGCCGGGGCGCCGGCCCTGCCGTCCGGGCTGACCGGCCGCTCCTGGCTGATCGCCGACGCGGCCACCGGCGAGGTGCTCGCCGCCCGCGACCCCCACCTGCCGCTGCCCCCGGCCAGCACCCTCAAGATGCTGTTCGCGGACACCGTGCTGCCCAAGTTCGACCGGGCGCTGGAGCACAAGGTCACCACGGCCGAGCTCGCCGACCTCGGCGTCGGCAGCAGCCTGGTCGGCGTCAAGGAGGACCTGCCGTACCGGGTCGAGGACCTCTGGCGGGGCGTCTTCCTCAGCTCCGGCAACGACGCCGTCCACGTCCTCTCCCACATGAACGGCGGCATCCAGCGGACCGTCACCGAGATGCAGGAGCGCGCCCGGGCGCTCCAGGCCGGCGACACCAAGGTGCTCTCCCCCGACGGCTACGACATGGACGGCCAGGTCTCCTCCGCCTACGACCTCACCCTCTTCGCCCGGGCCGGGCTGCGCAACGCCGACTTCCGCAGCTACTGCGCCACCCGCACCGCGCGCTTCCCCGGCGGGCTGGACAAGCTCACCGGCCGGCGCACCAGTTTCGACATCGCCAACACCGACCGGCTGCTCGGCAAGTACCCGGGCCTGATCGGCGTGAAGAACGGCTACACCACCAACGCGGGCGCCACCTTCACCGGCGCCGCCGAACGCGGCGGCCGCACCCTGCTGGTGACGGTGATGCACCCCGAGTCGCAGGGCAAGGTCTACGACGAGGCCGCCAGCCTGCTCGACTGGGGCTTCGCCGCCACCGGGAAGGTCCAGCCGGTCGGCCGGCTGGTCGACGAGGCCCCCTCCCCCACCTCGGAGGCCGAGGCCGCCGAACAGCTGCCGCCCTGGTCCCGCCCGCCGCTGCCCGCCGGTCCCGGCACCGGCTCCGGTCTCGTCCCCGCCGCCTGGACCGTCGCCGTCCTCGGCACCGCCGTCGCCGTCTGGGCCACCGCCCACGTCGTCGCCCGCCGCCGCCGCACCGCAACCGCCCCGGCGCACGGCAGGGGCGGCGCGAGCGGCATCGGCGGCCGCGGCCGGCGGCACCTCGCCCGCCGCGCCCGCGTCCTGCTCCGCACCGCCCGGACCCGCGGGCCCCGGGCGCCGCGCTGAACCACGGCCCGGACCGCGACCGGGCGCCCTCTAGACTTCCGGCCATGACCACGCCCGACCCCTCCGCCGCGGACCGGCTCGCCCGGCTCGTCCAGCTCTCCGCCGGGAGCTACCTGCTCGTCACCACGTACAAGAAGGACGGCACCGCCGTGCCGACCCCGGTGTGGGTGGTGCGCGACGGGGAGGCGCTCGGCGTCTGGACCGTCACGGACTCCTGGAAGGTCAAGCGGATCCGCAACCGCGCCGACGTGCTGGTCGGCCCCTGCGACGTCAAGGGCCGCCCGACCGGCGAGCAGTACCCCGCCACCGCCGAGATCCTCGGTCCCGAGCGCACCTCCGCCTACCGCACCCTGCTGCGCCAGAAGTACGGTCTGCTCGGTGTGCTCACCCTGCTCGGCAGCCGGCTGCGCCGCGGCGAGCGCGGCACCGTCGGCATCCGGATCACCCTGACGGACTGACCACGGACGCCGGCGCCCCGGGCCGCGCGACGAGGCCGGGCTCGGCGGCCTCCGCTCCTGGCTCACCACCGGCTCCTGGGCGGGCCCGCGGCCGGGCAGCGGGCGGGATGGCAGGCTTGGTGGCCATGGAACAGAACGAGGCCGCACCGCTCCCCCTGCTGGTGGTCGACGGCGCGAACGTGGTCGGCTCCGTCCCGGACGGCTGGTGGCGGGACCGGCGGGGCGCCGCCGAGCGGCTGCGGGACGCGCTGGTCGCCGTCGCCGGGCAGGGCGTGCCGGACCGGCCGGGACCGCTGGAGGTGGTCCTGGTGGTGGAGGGTGCGGCCCGGGGCGTCGCCGGGCTCCCGCAGGTGCGGGTGGTCGAGGCGAGCGGCAGCGGGGACGACCGGATCGTGGAGGTCGTCCGGGCGGCCCGTGCCGAACACCCGGAGCGGGCCTGCCTGGTCGTCACCGCCGACCGCGAACTGCGAGCCCGGGTCGGCGCGCTGGGTGCCGCCGTGACCGGGCCGCGCAGTGTGCGGCCCTGATCCGTGATCGGCCCCGGGGCCGGCCGGCGGCGTGGCCGCCCTCCGGCAGCGGGACCTGCGCGAAGGGCGCGTCGCCGAGGCCGCCGAACCGGGCCGACGGCAGGTCGGTCATCGTCCGGACGCCGCCCGGTCGGGGCGAGACCCGCCATCCGCTTGTTCGCGCGGGATCTTCGCGCGGGAGTTCGGACCGTACGGGAACCAACCGCGGGGCCCGTCCGACTGCTGGGGCGTGAGTGCGAAATCGCCGGGTGTCCGGCCGTTGAGTGTGCTGGCGGGGTTCGTCCTGCTGCTGGTGGTGGTGTTCGTGGTGGCCTACGGGGTGGGGCGGCAGGTCGGGCCGGTGGCGCCCGGGTTGCGGCCGAGTGACGGGGGTGGGGCGTCGCCCGGGACGGGTGGGCACGACATGGGCGGGATGCGGTGAGCGCGGCCGCGGAGCCCGTGGTCGCCACCGACCTGGCGGTCGGCGGGATGACCTGCGCCGCCTGCGTGGGCCGGGTCGAGAAGCGGCTGGCCCGGATCGACGGGGTGACGGCCGGGGTGAACCTGGCGACCGGCCGGGCCCGGGTGCTGCATCCGGCCGGGGTGCCGGTCGCGGAGCTGGTGGCGGCGGTCGAGCGGGCGGGTTACACCGCCGAACCGCTGCCCGAGGGGGCGCCGCTCGGGATGACGGCGCAGGAGCCGGACGAGCGGTGGCGGCTGCTGGTCACCGCGCTGGCGGCCGTCCCGGTGCTGGTGCTGTCGATGGTGCCGTCGGCGCAGTTCACCGCCTGGCAGTGGGTCTGCTTCGCGCTCGCCGTGCCGGTGGTGACCTGGGGGTCGGCCGGTTTCCACCGCCGGGCCTGGCAGGGGCTGCGGCACGCGGCGGCGACCATGGACACCCTGGTCAGCCTGGGTGTGGTGGCCTCCTTCGGCTGGTCGGCGTACGCGCTGCTGTTCGGCGGGGCCGGCGATCCGGACATGCGGATGCCGTTCTCGCTGACCGCCGACGGCGGCGGCGCCGCGCACGTGTACCTGGAGGCGGCGGTCGGCGTGCCGCTGTTCGTGCTGGCCGGGCGGCTGCTGGAGGGCCGGGTGCGCCGGCGCAGCGGGTCCGCGCTGCGGGCGCTGGCCGAGCTGGGCGCCAAGCAGGTGTGCCTGCGGGAGGAGGGCGGCGAGGAGCGCCTGGTCCCGATCGAACTGCTGCTGCCCGGGCAGGAGTTCGTGGTACGGCCGGGCGAGCGGGTGGCCACCGACGGGGTGGTGGTCGAGGGCGGTTCGGCGCTCGACCTGAGCCTGCTGACCGGGGAGAGCGTGCCGGTCGAGGTCGGCCCCGGGGACCGGGTGGCGGGCGCGACGGTGAACGTCGGCGGTGCGCTGGTGGTCCGGGCCACGGCGGTCGGCGCGGACACCCAACTGGCCCGGATCACCGCACTGGTGGCGCAGGCCCAGGCCGGCAAGGCGCGGGCGCAGCGGTTGGCGGACGCGGTGGCCGGGGTGTTCGTGCCCTGCGTGCTGGCGGTCGCGGCGAGCGTGCTGGGCTTCTGGCTGGGCGCGGGCGCGGCCCCGCAGGCGGCGGTGACGGCAGCGGTCGCGGTGCTGGTGGTGGCCTGTCCGTGCGCGCTCGGGCTGGCGACGCCGACGGCACTGCTGGCGGCGACCGGGCGGGGCGCGGAGCTGGGCGTGCTGGTGCGCGGCCCGGAGGTGCTGGAGAGTCTGCGCCGGGTGGACACGGTGGTGATGGACAAGACCGGGACGCTGACCACCGGCCGGATGGAACTGGCCGCCGTGACCACCGCGGGCGGTCTCACCGAGGAGGAGGCGCTGCGGGCGGCCGGCGCGGTCGAGCACCGCTCCGAGCACCCGATCGGCCGGGCCGTCGCGGCGGCGGCCCGGGAGCGCTGCGGGCCTCCGCCGGCCGTGGACGGCTTCGCGGCCACCACCGGGGTCGGGGTGTCGGGGACGGTCGAGGGCCGGGTCGTCCGGGTGGCGCGGCCGGACGACGCCGTCCTGCCGCCGGCCCTGGCGGAGGCGGTCGCGCAGGCCGGGGAGGCGGGCCGCACGGCCGTCGTGGTCGAGCTGGACGGGCGGCCGGCGGCCGTCCTGGCGGTCGGCGACACGCTTCGCTCGGGCAGCTGGCGAGCAGTCCGCCGGCTGCGCGGGCTGGGCCTGGAGACCGTGCTGCTGACCGGGGACGGCCCCGGCGCGGCCCGGGCGGTGGCCGCCGAGCTGGGCATCGAGCGGGTGCACGCCTCGGCCTCCCCCGAGCACAAGGCCGAGGTGGTGGCCGAACTGCGCGCCGCCGGACGGACGGTGGCGGTGGTCGGCGACGGCGTCAACGACGCGGTGGCGCTGGCCTCGGCGGACCTCGGGGTGGCGCTGGCCTCCGGCAGCGACGCCGCGATCGGCGCGGCCGGGCTGACGCTGGTGCGCGGTGACATCGAGGCGGTGGTGGACGCCGTACGGCTGGCGCGGCAGACCCTGGCGACCATCCGGGCCAACCTGCTCTGGGCCTTCGGCTACAACCTGGTGCTGATCCCGCTGGCGGCGGTCGGGCTGCTCAACCCGATGCTGGCGGCGGTGGCGATGTCGCTCAGCTCGCTGCTCGTGGTGGGCAACAGCCTGCGGCTGCGCACCTGGGAGCCGGGGCGGGGACAGCGGCGGGGAGGGCGTCGATGAGGCGCCCGGTCACCTGGTCGCAGCGGCTCGCAGTGGCCGGCCCGCCGGTCGGCGCGGCGGCGCTGGCCCTGGTCCTGCTCACCGGATGGACGGCGGCCGGCGGGGCCGGCCGCGCCCGCCCGGTGGAGGCCGGACCGGGCTGGGTGCTGCTGCCGACGGCGGGCGGGGCCTGCGCCACGGCGGCCTTCTTCACGGTCCGCAACCCGGGTGACATCCCGGACGAACTGACCGGCGCCAGTTGGGAGTTCGGCGGCCGGATCACCCCGAAGCGGCACCTGCACCAGGGCGCGGCGGGCCGCTGGGAGCCGGCACCGGCGCTGCCGGTGCCGGCCGGCGGCGAGCTGCGGATGACGCCGGAGGACGCGGATCTGGTGATCGCCGACCCGCCGCCGCTGCGGGCCGGCCAGTGGGTGGAGTTCACCCTCAGCTTCCGGCACAGCCCGCCGCTGCGGCTCGCCGCACAGGTGCTGCCGGCGGCCGAGCGCCCGCGCTGAACGGTCCGCGGACAGGCCCGGGGCCGTCGCTCAGGAAGGACGGTCCCCGAGGGTCTCCTCGACCGTCCGGCGCGGGGTGGCCGCCCCGGGCGGGCCGTAGCCGGTGCGCAGCACCAGCTGGACGTGGCCCGGCCCGGCGGCCGGGTCGCGCAGCGCCCAGCGGGTGTCCGGCCACTCGATCGCCTGGTGCCAGATGGTGAGCCGGACGCCGTGCAGCGTGGCCAGCAGCCAGACCCGCTCCAGCGCCTGCCCGGTGCGCAGCCAGTCCAGCGGGCCGTCGCCGGGGGTGGTGAGGGTGCACAGCTGGGGCAGCGCCTCGAAGCGCCGGGAGGGCTGCACGGGGGCCTCCGGCGGCCGGCCGGCGAACTCGCGCATCGGCACCCGGGCGTCGTGGTCCTGCGGGCCGAGCGCGGCCATCGGGATGCCGTCCTCGGCGGTGCCGTCGTCGGGCCGCAGCCAGGCGCGGGACTCGGCCGTGCGGGCCGGGTCGGCGGCGTTGCGGCTCTCGGCCTCGGCGGTGAGCGCCTGCACCCGCCGTACGTTGTCCTCCTCCAGTGCGGCCAGCGCGACGCCCTCCTCGCGGGCGGCATCGATCAGCTCGCCGATCACCGACTCGGGCACGTCGCGCTGGGTGAACGGCTCGCGGCTGGAGTGCCGGGCGGCGATGGCGGGGTAGAGGTCGCGGCCGAAGGGCGCCGACGCGGCGGCCGGGCGGGAGAGGTCGAGCACGGCGAGCAGCTCGGGCTCGGCGGCGTCCGGCAGCAGCCGGACCACCGGTTCCCGGTCCAGCCGGCCGGCCGCCACCCGCAGGTTGAACACGGCCGCGCCGACCGCGACGTGCACCGCGGCGCCGACCGGGTCGGCCAGCGGTACGGAGCGCCCGGTGTCGGCGTACACGGCGAGCCCGCGTCCGTCCGGGGTCGGCACGAAGCGCCAGGGCTGGCTGTTGTGCAGCGACGGCGCCGCGCCGCCGGCGGCGGCGAGCAGGCGCAGGTCGGCTGCGCTGAGCATCTGGGTCAGAGCCGGGTCGAACGTCATGGCGATCCACTCCTTCAACCGCGAGGCTTCGGTTTCAACCGCGGGGTTCGCGCAAACGCCCGGGGGTCCCGCTGCTTTCGAGGGTGCGCGCCCGGCGCGGGCCGGGGACAGGGCCCTTGGGCCCGTCCTCGGGCCCGTCCGGTGGATCAGGACGGGGGCAGATCCACCGGACGGGCCGCCTGTCACCCGTGCGGGACGACCGCGACCGGAGCCTCGGCGTGGTGCAGTACGGCGTGCGCGATCCGGCCGAGCCGGGGGCCGAACTCGATCGGGCGCCGGCCCCGGCCGACCACGACCAGCGCGGCGCCTGCGGAGGCCTCGACCAGGGCGCGGGCGGCGCCGAGCTGCACGTCCTCGATCACCTCGACCTCCGGGTGCTGCTCACGGGGGCCGGCCAGGGCGAGCGAGAGCAGCTTGGCCTCCAGCGCCTCCAGCTGGCCGAGCTCGGCCGCCGGGACGACGCCGCCCGCGTAGCCGAACACCGGCGGCAGGTCCCAGCCGTGCACGGCCCGCAGCCGGGCGCCGCGCAGGGCCGCCTCGCGGAAGGCGAAGTCGAGCACCTCCGCCTCCGGGGTGTGGGCGTCGACGCCGACCACCACCTCGGCCGCGCCCTCGCCCGGCGTGCCGGTCTCGCGGACCACGACCAGCGGCACCGTGCTGCGCCCGGCCACCGACATGCTGACCGAGCCGAGCAGCAGCCCGGTGAAGCCGCCGCGGCCGCGCGAGCCGAGCACCAGCAGCTCCGCCTCCGCGGCGGCGGCCAGCAGACCATCCACCGGCGCGTCCAGGACGGCGTCGTTCTCCACGGTCAGGTCCGGGTACAGGCCGCGGATGTCCTCGGCGGCCTCGGCCAGGGTGCGGCGGACGGCCTCGGGCAGGGCGTCCGGCTCCGCGTAGGAGGACACGCCGTCGGTCAGCCACGGCCAGGCGTGCACCAGGCGCAGCGAGGCGCCCCGGCGCACCGCCTCGGCGGCGGCCCAGTGGGCGGCCGCGGTGCTCTGCGGCGAGCCGTCGACCCCGGCCAGCACGGTTGACGTCATGAGTCTTCCTCCACACTGTCGACACGTTGCCGACGCTCGGCGGTTCGGTGCGGGCTGCGGTGCGCTCTGACGCCCCGTCCGCTCCTCCCCCACCCTGTCAGCCCCCCACCGCCCGGCGGCAGAGGCCCCAGGGCCCTGGACGACGGGCCGAAAGGCCCGCCCGACGGAGCCTACGGCGGACCCCGCCGTCCCCACCACCGACACCTGGGCATTACCGTGAACACGGCAATCCCGCTGGTCGGACGGCGCCCGAGCCGGGCCGGACGGCGGGGGCGGCCGCCCGCAGGGCGGATGTGGCACGTCCGGACGGTGGACGGGCCGGTCAGGGCAGCACGACGAGGAGGACAGCGGTGGGCGGAGCGGACGGCAGCGCGGCGGGTGGCGGCGCGCGGATGCCACGGCTGCGCCTGGACGAGCTGCTGGAGGAGCTCCAGTGGCGGATCGACGCGGCGCGCGGCACACAGAACCGGGTGCACAGCCTGCTGGAGGCGGTGCTGGCGGTCGGGCGTGAGCTGGACCTGTCGCAGGCGCTGCACCGGATCGTGGAGGCCGCCGCCGACCTGGTGGACGCCCGGTACGGGGCGCTCGGGGTGATCGGGCCGGACGGGCACACCCTGTCGCAGTTCCTGACGGTGGGCCTGACGGAGGAGGAGATCGCCGAGATCGGCCCGCCGCCCTCGGGCCAGGGCATCCTGGGCGAGCTGATCCGCGAGCCGCAGCCGCTGCGCTGCCCGGTGCTGTCCGACCACCCGGCCTCGGTCGGCTTCCCGCCGAACCATCCGCCGATGCACACCTTCCTGGGGGTGCCGGTGCGGGTGCACGGCGAGGTGTTCGGCAACCTCTACCTGACCGACAAGCGCGGCGGGCTGGACTTCGACGAGGACGACGAGGCGGTGATCTCCACCCTGGCGGTCGCGGCCGGCGTGGCGATCGACAACGCCCGGCTGTACGAGGAGGCGCAGCTGCGCCAGCGCTGGCTGCGGGCGAGCACCGAGATCACCCGCAGTCTGCTGTCGGGGGCGCCGCGGCTGGAGGTGGTCGAGCTGATCGCCCGCCGGGCCCGGGAGATCTCGGGCTCCGAGCTGGCGGACGTCTCGGTGGCGCTGGCCGGCCCGGAGGAGCGGGCCGAGGAGCTGACCGTCGAGGTCGCACTGGGCGGCACGCCGTCCGCGCGGCTGGGGGTGACGGTGCCGGTGGACGGCACGCTGTCCGGCGCCGCGTACGCCTCCGGCTCGCCGGCCACCAGTGACGAGCTGGCCTGTGACGCCCGCTTCCCGGCCGGCCCGGCGGGTCGCTTCGACGGGCTGGGCGCGGCGGTGGCGGTGCCGCTGGGCACCGGCGCCGGCTACGGGCGGGGCGTGCTGCTGCTGGCCCGGGCGCAGGGGCAGCCGGCCTTCGGGCCGGAGGAGACCGGCCCGCTGCTGGGCTTCGCCGACCAGGCCGCGCTCGCCCTGGAGCTGGCCGAACGGCGGCGCGACGCCGAGCAGTTGAATCTGTTGGAGGACCGTGACCGGATCGCCCGGGACCTGCACGACCTGGCGATCCAGCGGCTGTTCGCGACCGGGATGACGCTGCAGAGCGCGGGCCGGCTGATCGAGAGCCGGTCCGCGGCGGACCGGGTGGCCCGGGCGGTGGCCGACCTGGACGAGACCATCAAGATCATCCGCTCGACCATCTTCGGCCTGCGCGCCCACGGCGAGCCGGACCGCGGCCTGCGTGCCCGCGCCACCCGGGTGGTCACCGACGCCCAGGGCACGCTCGGCTTCGCGCCGCGGCTGAGCATGGAGGGCCTGCTGGACACCGACGTGCCGCAGGAGCTGGCCGAGCACGTGGTCGCGGTGCTCGCCGAGGCGCTCAGCAACGCCGCCCGGCACGCCAGGGCCTCCCGGGTCGAGGTGACGCTGCGCGCCCTGGCCGGGCGGGTGGTGCTGACCGTGACGGACGACGGCGTCGGCGTGCCCGAGGGCGGCCGGCGCAGCGGGCTGCGCAACCTGGCCGAGCGCGCCGACCGGGTCGGCGGCTCCTTCACCGTCGACCCGGCCGAGGGCGGCGGCACCCGACTGGTGTGGGAGGCCCCGGTCGGGTCCTGAGGCCTCCCGACCGGGCCCCGCGCCCTCCCGGCCGGCTCCTGAGCCCTGCCGGGCGCGGGCGGCCCCGCAACGCGGGGCCGTCAGCCCCGCAGCGCGCGCAGGAAGTCCAGGAGGTGGGCGTTGAACTCCTCCGGCCGCTCCATGTTCGGGTAGTGGCCGGTGCCCTCGACGATCACCGCGCGGCCGTTGACGACGGTGCGCACGGCCCGTTCGGCCAGGTTGATGTGGTCCACCGAGTCGATGCCGCCGTTGATCGCCAGCAGCGGGACGGTGATCCCGGTCAGCCGCTTCCAGGTGTCGGTCACCGGCACCAGGTACTGGGGCTCGTCGGGGGTGTGCTTGGCGACGGTGTTCCGGGTCATCTCCTTGAGCCGGCGCACCACCTCCGGGCCGACCTCGTCCAGGCGGCGGTGCGGCCCGGAGGCGAGGCGGGTGAACGAGTCGAGCCAGCGCTCGGCGTCGCCCTCGGCGAGTGCGGCCGCCTGCTCGGCGGCGAGTTCGCCGAGCCACGGGTCGCTGAACTCGGACTGGCTGGTGCCGTTGCCGCTGATCACCAGCGCGCCGACCAGCTCGGGGTGTTCGAGGGCCAGGTCGAGGGCGATCGTCCCGCCCATGGAGAGCCCGATCACGGTCACCGGCCCGAGGCCGAGGTGGCGCAGCAGGTCGGCCAGGTCGTCGGCGGGGCGGAACGGCCGGCTCGCGTTGTCGGAGGCGCCGTGGCCGCGGGTGTCCGGTGCGATCACCCGGTACTCGGGCAGGAGGGCGGGGAGCTGGTCCGCCCAGCTGCGGTGGTCCAGCAGGCCGCCGTGCAGCAGCACCAGCGGCTCGCCCGTACCGGCGTCGAGGTAGGCGAGGCGGCCGTGGCCGCTGTCGAAGAAGCGCAGGTCGTCATGGGAACCGGTAACGGCGGATTCAGTCATGACGACAATTTTAGGTCGAGCGACCTATATTTGTCTTCATGAGCACCGAACCCGTTCCCCACGGTCGCCCCGTTCATCCCACCTTCCCCTCGGACCGCATCGGCCACAACCCCGCCGGCCCCGTGCTGCTGGTCGGCGGCTACGGCACCGTCGGCGCCGAACTCGCCCGACTCGCCGCCCCCACCTGGCCGTTGCTGCTCACCGGCCGCTCCGAACAGCGCGGCGCCGCCCTCGCCGCCGGACTGGACGGCGCCACCGCCCGCCGCTGGGACCTCGCCGACCCCGAACCGTTCACCGCCGGTGTCCGGGCCGTGGTCGGGGTGGTCAACGACCCGGACGACCGGGTGCTGCGGGCCGCCGTCGGCGCGGGCGTCCCGTACGTGGACGTCACCCGCTGGACCGCCCGGCTCCAGCGCGCCGCCACGCTCGCCGCCCTGCTGCGCCCGACCGCCCCGGTGCTGCTCTCCTCCGCCTGGATGGGCGGGGTGACCAGCCTGGTCACCGCCGCCCTGGCGGACCGGCTGGGCGGGGCCGAGCGGATCGAGACCGCCGTCCGCTGGGACCTCGCGGACCGGGCCGGCGCCGACTCGGTGGAGTTCATGGACCGCCTCGGGCTCGACTACGAGGTGGTGCAGGACGGCCGGCGCCGCTCCGTCGCCCCGCTCAGCCGCCCGCGCACCGTGCGGATCGGCGCCGCCCCGACCCTGGTCGCCGGGATCGACACCCCCGAGCAGTTCACCCTCCCGCTCACCCTGGGCGCCACCACCGCCACCACCCGGATCGGCTTCAGCTCCCGCTCCTCCACCACCGCCCTGCTGGCCGTCCGGCGCGCCGGGTTCTTCCGCTGGGGGCGCGGCGAGCGCTGGGAGCCGGCCCGCCGCGCCCTGCTGTACTCGCCCGGCGAGGGCGGCACCGCCCTGCTGCGCACCGACGTCTCCTCCGGCGGGCGCGCCCTCACCGCCACCGTCGAGGACCGGGCCGGCCAGGCCCACCTCACCGCCGTCGGCGCCCTGCTCGCACTGCGCCGGGCGCTCGGCGCGGACGGCGCCCCGCCGCCCGCCGGGGTGGCCTTCCCGGAGCAGACCCCGCGCCCCGGGCGGATCCTGGAGGACCTGGCGGAGCTGGGCGTCACCGTCACCGTCACGGCGGCCGACGGGCGGCGCGGCACGGAGGAGGCGGCATGAGCAACATCCGGGGCCTGAGCGGCAAGGGCGCCCAGCGCCGGGAGCAACTGCTCGACACCGCCGAGGAGTTGCTGGTCACCGAGGGCGGCACCGAGCTGACCATGCGGGCGGTGGCCACGGCCGCCGGCGTCCGCCTCGGCCACCTCCAGCACTACTTCCCGACCCACGCCGAGCTGGTGGCCGCCGTCCTGGGGCGCGTCCTCGACCGCTCGGTGGAACGGCTCGGCCCGCTGCTCGACCCGGGCCGCACGGAGGACGCCCTGCTCGGCGAGCTCCTCGCCGAACAACAGGACCCCCGGCTGGTCCGGCTCTTCGCGGAACTGTGGGCACTCGCCGCCCGCGACCCCGCGGTGGCCGCCGCCGTCCGGGCCTTCTACGACCGCTACCGGGAGCTGGTCGCCGCCCTCCTCGCCGAACGCCACCCCGGCCTGACGGAGGAGCAACGGCACGCCCGCGCCCGGGTGTTCATCATGCTGGTCGAGGGCGCCTCGCTCTTCCGCTCCGGCCTGGCCGGCACCGCGGAACCGGCAGCGGACGCCGAACTCCTGCGCACCGCCCGGGCGTTGCTGGGGCCCTGAGCACGCTACGGCGCTCCCGCGCTCCGGGCTCAGGCCAGGCGGCGGCCGATGACCAGTTCCGGGCGGATGCGGATGCGGACCGTGCCGCCCGGCTGGGCCGCCCGGGCCGCCGGGCGGACCTGGGCGCGGCCGAGGACGGTGACGAACCAGCCGGAGCCGTCCCGGCCGTCCACCTCGTCGGCCTCGAAGGCGATCACCGCGCCGTCGACCGCCCGGGCCAGTTCGGAGCCGGCCGGCGCCGAGAGCAGCACACCGCCGGGGGCCAGCCGGAAGGGCACCGGGAGGACGGCCGGGAGGGCGTCGACGGTGTAGACCACCCGGCCGACGGCGGCCCGGGCCAGCAGCTCCAGCGACCGCTTCCGGTCGAGTTCGCAGAGTTCGGGAAGGTCGGGGCGGTCGTACGGGACGGGCCGGGGGCTCGGGATGTGGTCGCGGTTCATGCGAGCGATGCTCGCCCGGGCCCCGGCCGGGTCGCGAGGGCCGATGGTCCCGGCGGGGCCCGGCGAGGGCCCCGCCGGGCGGGCCGTCGGCCCCGGGCCCACGGCCCCCGGACCTACCCGCCCGGCCCGCCCGTCAGTACCGGCCGGAGCGCAGCACGGAGGGCTGCGCGGCGGCGGAGGCCTGGCGCAGCTCGGTGGCGATCAGGGCGGCCTGCACCCGCCGCTCGACGCCGAGCTTGGCGAGCAGCCGCGAGACGTGGTTCTTGACGGTCTTCTCGGCGAGGTAGAGCCGCTCGCCGATCTGCCGGTTGGTCAGGCCCTCGCCGATCAGCTCGAGGACCTCCTGCTCGCGCGCGGTCAGGCCCGGTCCGGTGGTGACCGGCTGGGCGGGCTCGGCGTCGCTGCGCAGACGGTTGAGGAGGCGGGTCGCGGCACCGGGGTCGAGCATCGAGCGCCCGGAAGCGACGGTGCGGACGGCGGCGACCAGGTCGGTCCCGCTGATCTGCTTGAGCACGTACCCGGCGGCGCCCGCCATCACGGCGTCCAGCAGCGCCTCCTCGTCGTCGAAGGAGGTCAGCATCAGGCAGGCCAGCCCGGGCATCCGCGAGCGCAGCTCACGGCAGACCGAGACGCCGTCGCCGTCGCCCAGCCGGACGTCCAGCACGGCCACGTCGGGCCGCAGCGCCGGCACCCGGACGAGCGCCTGCTCGGCCGTCGCCGCCTCCCCGACCACCTCCAGGTCGGGCTCGCCGTCCAGCAGGTCGTGCACCCCGCGGCGCACCACCTCGTGGTCGTCCAGCAGGAACACCCGGACCGGAGCCGAGGCCTCGGCCCCCTCCGTCTTGGTCGCCATCACGCGGCTCCACCTTCGTCACCCCCGCACACTCCCAGCGGGGCCCAGGGCATCGTCCCCCGGAACCCGACCGCGGTCCCAGGGCCCAACGGCCCCATTCGGACCGGGCCACAGTGCCCGGGCCGCCGGCCAGGAACGCTCTCAGCGCCCCTGGCGCCGTACGTTCCCCAGCCCCATCAGCAGGAACGCGAGCGCGACGGCCGCACCGCTGACCGCCGCGAGCATCACCCGGGGCACGACCTCGCCGCTGCCCGACAGCAGGATGGCCACCGCCCCGAGCGAGGCGACGGCCGCGCCGACCACCAGCCATCCGGCCAGGGCCAGTGCCGGCGGCCGGCCGGAGCGCGGGGCGGGCCCGGCGTCCAGGGCGGCCCAGCGGGCCGCCGTCTCCCGTACCTCCCGACGGCGGTCCCAGAAGGCCCGCAGCCGCAGGGCCGCGCCGCCGACCAGTCCGGCGAGCGCGACCTGCGCGGCGGGCCGCCAGTCCGACAGCACGAGCAGCAGCCCGCCCGTCAGCGCGAGCCCGGCCCACCACAGCACGCAGGCCGCGGCGGCCGTGCGGGTGGAGCGGGGCCGGTCCGCGCCGGCCTGGAGGTCGGCGATGGCGGGCAGGTACCAGACACAGCCGCTCGCGGTGAGGGCGGCGGTGCCGATGGCGAGAACGGTGTGGTTCACGACCCGGCCTTCCTGGTCACGAAGGGGTGAGGAGGGTGAGGAGCGGACAGGCCGTCCCCGCCCGCCCGGGGGCAGCGACACGGGCGGGGACGGCGTTCGGGGGGAGCGGGCTCAGCCGCCCGAGGAGGACGGATCGGTGGGCGCGGAGGGCCGGGAGGCGAGGGCGGAGGCCGCCCGGTCCGCCCGGCTCAGCGGCCGGTCGTACTTCGCCGGCTCCACGTCGCCCAGGTGCTTGGCGGGCTTCCCGCTGTGCTCCAGCACGTCCCGGGCCGCGATGTCCGGGTGGTGGAGGTCGAAGGCCGGGGATTCGGAGCGGATCCGCGGCAGCTTGACGAAGTTGTGCCGCGGCGGCGGGCAGGAGGTCGCCCACTCCAGCGAGCGGCCCCAGCCCCACGGGTCGTCCTCGGTGACCTTCTCGCCGTACTTGGCGGTCTTCCAGACGTTGTAGAGGAACGGCAGGATCGACAGGCCGAGCAGGAACGAGCCGATGGTGGAGACGGTGTTCAGGGTGGTGAAGCCGTCCGAGGCCAGGTAGTCGGCGTAGCGGCGCGGCATGCCCTCCACGCCCAGCCAGTGCTGGACCAGGAAGGTGGCGTTGAAGCCGACGGTCAGCGTCCAGAAGGTGATCCGGCCGAGCCGCTCGTCGAGCTTCTTCCCGGTCATCTTGGGCCACCAGAAGTGGAAGCCGGCGAACATCGCGTACACCACGGTGCCGAACAGCGTGTAGTGGAAGTGGGCGACGACGAAGTACGAGTCCGAGACGTGGAAGTCGATCGGCGGGGCCGCGAGCAGCACGCCGGTCAGGCCGCCGAACAGGAAGGTGACCAGGAAGCCGACCGTCCAGAGCATCGGGGTCTCGAAGCTCAGCGAGCCCTTCCACATGGTGCCGACCCAGTTGAAGAACTTCACACCGGTCGGGACCGCGATCAGGAAGGTCATGAAGGAGAAGAACGGCAGCAGCACCTGTCCGGTGACGTACATGTGGTGCGCCCACACCGTCACCGACAGACCCGCGATGGCCACCGTCGCGGCGATCAGGCCGGCGTAGCCGAACATCGGCTTGCGGCTGAACACCGGGATGACCTCCGAGACGATCCCGAAGAACGGCAGCGCCAGGATGTAGACCTCGGGATGCCCGAAGAACCAGAACAGGTGTTGCCAGAGCATCGCCCCGCCGTTGGCCGGGTCGAAGACGTGCGAGCCGAACTTGCGGTCGCACTCCAGCGCCAGCAGCGCGGCGGCCAGCACCGGGAAGACCAGCAGCACCAGCACCGAGGTGAGCAGCACGTTCCAGCAGAAGATGGACATCCGGAACATGGTCATTCCGGGCGCGCGCATGCAGATGATGGTGGTGATGAAGTTGACGGCGCCGAAGATGCTGCCGAAGCCGGACAGCGTCACGCCCATGATCCACATGTCGGCGCCGACGCCGGGCGAGTGGATCGCGTCGGACAGCGGCGCGTAGAGGAACCAGCCGAAGTCGGCGGCGCCCTGCGGGGTCGCGAAGCCGGCCGCGGCTATCAGCGAGCCGAACATGAACAGCCAGTAGGACAGCATGTTCAGACGCGGGAAGGCGACGTCCGGCGCGCCGATCTGGAGCGGCATGATCCAGTTGGCGAATCCGGTGAACAGCGGCATCGCGAACAGCAGCAGCATCACCGAGCCGTGCATGGTGAAGGCCTGGTTGAACTGCTCGTTGGAGAGGATCTGCGTTCCGGGCCGGGCGAGTTCGGCGCGCATGACCAGGGCGAGGATGCCGCCGATCAGGAAGAACGCGAACGAGGACACCAGGTACATGGTGCCGATCGTCTTGTGGTCGGTGGTGGTCAGCAGTCTGACCGCGGCCGAACCGGGCCTCCTCGGCCTGGCCGCCCCTGCGGGAAGGGCCGTTGGCGGTGAGGTGGGGTCGCCCTGTGCCTGGGTGGCGCTCAAGGACGCACTCCTTCGGAACATCGTACGAATGGATGGCGATCCATGATCCGAACAGGCCGCCTCCGCGACCCAGGGCCCTTCGGCCCGCCCGCCAGGGGCCGCTGGGCCCGAGTTCCCGGGTCCCGACCGGGACCTCCCGACCGCGGGACCGGGACCTCCTGACCCGCCGTCGGGTGACCGCCGGCGCGATGGCCCGCCCGCTCGGGCCGCGCTCACCACGGCGCGGAGCCCCGGTCGAGAACCGCCGGAACGCGCCCCTGCCCACCACCCCGCGCCCGCGCCCGAAGGCCCCCCGCGAGCCGTCCGTCCACCCGGCCCGGCAGGCCCCCGCCACCCCGCCCGACCTGCCGGAACACCGTCCGCACAGCCGTGCGACACCCACCGTCCGACCCACCCGCCGACACCCCGCTTGTGTGCACGACGTGACCGAACCCGGCCGATTCCGTGCCCTTCAGCGTCGATCGACCGTCAAGTAGCCTGCGCCCACCACCGCACGGCCGCCCCGTCACACTGCCGCCGCCCACGCTCCGGAGGTACGCCGATGCCCCTGGCCCAGCCCGCCACCCCCGCCCGGACCGCCACCCCCGCCCGGCTGCACTTCTCCGTGCTCGGCCCGGTCACCGGCGAGGCCGGCGGCCGCCCGCTGGCCCTCGGACCCCTGAAGCAGCGGCTGGTGCTGGCCGTCCTGCTGAGCCGCGCCAACACCGCCGTCCCGGTCGACCTGCTCACCGACGCGCTCTGGCCCGAGGAACCGCCGCGCACCGCCCGGAAGAACCTCCAGGTCTACGTCTGCACCCTGCGCACCCTGCTCGGCCGCGAGGAGGGGCCCGACCGGCTCGTCCACTCGGCCGCCGGCTACCTGCTGCGGGTCGCCGAGCCCGAGCTGGACCTGCTCCGCTTCCGCGCCCTCGCCCGGGCCGGCCGGGCCGCCGCCGACGGCGGAGCGCTCGCCCCCGCCGCCCGCCTGCTGCGCCAGGCCCTCGACCTGTGGCAGGGCCCGCCGCTCGCCGACCTGCGCTGCTCGCCCGCCGTCGAGGCGGAGGCGGACCGCCTGGAGGCCCGCTGCCTGGGCGTCCACGAGGACTGGGCGGAGACCGAGCTGGAGCTCGGCAACGCCGGCGCCGTCGCCGAGGACCTGGCCGAGCTCGCCGAGCGCCACCCGCTGCGCGAACGCCTCCAGGCCGCCCGGATGAACGCCCTCCACCTGTCCGGCCGCCAGGCCGAGGCGCTCGCCGTCTACGACACCCACCGCCAACTGCTCGCCCGCGAGTTGGGCCTGGAGCCCAGCCCCGCGCTGACCGCCCGCTACCGCGAACTGCTCGCCCGCGGCCGCTCCCGGCCCACCGCCGCCCGCCCGGAGCGCGGCGCCGCCCCGAACGGCGCCCTGCTGCCCGCCGACACCGCCGACTTCACCGGCAGAACCGACGAACTACGGGACCTCGTCGACGAGCTGGGCGAGGGCGGCGGACGCGTCGCGGTGCTCTCCGGCCCGGCCGGCAGCGGCAAGACCGCGCTCGCCGTGCACGCCGGCCACCTGCTCGCCGACCGCTTCCCGGACGGCCGGGTGCTGGTCCGGCTGCGCGCCGAGGACGGCACCACCCGCCCGCTGCCCGAGGTGCTCGCCGAACTCGCCGCCCTGACCGGCCGTCCGGGCGCCGCACCGGCCGGGCCGGGGCCCGCCGACTCCGGTCGCACCGACACGGGCCAGGCCGCCGCCCTCTGGCGCGCCTCGCTCGCCGGGCGCCGGCTGCTGCTGATCCTGGACGACGCCCCCGGCGAGGCCGCGGTCCGCGAGCTGCTGCCGGGCTTCGGCCCGAGCGCCGTGCTGGTCACGTCCCGCAGCCAGCTGGCCGGGCTCGCCTCGGTGCGCCGCATCGCCGTCCCGCCGCTCGCCCCCACCGAGGCCCTGGACCTGCTCGGCCGGATCGTCGGCACCGGCCGGACCGGCGCCGACCGCGCGGCCGCCGCCCGGATCGTGGCCGCCTGCGGGCTGCTGCCGCTGGCCGTACGGGTCGCGGGCACCCGGCTGGCCGTGCTGCGCCACCTCCCGCTCGCCGAGTACGCGGCCCGCCTGGAGGACCCGGCGGGCGCCCTGGACGAACTGGTCGCCGGGGACGTCACCGTCCGCGCCCGGCTGGACTCCGGCTGGCGCGACCTCACCGACCAGGGCCGGCTGGCCCTCGCCCGGCTCGCCGCCCTGCCGCTCGCCCTGCTCTTCACCCTCCCGGAGGCCGCCGCCGCCCTCGGCCGGCCCGAACGGCTCGCCCTGCACACGTTGGAGGCGCTCACCGACACCGGGACGGTCACCTCCCCCACCGGCGAGGTCACTGCCCACGCCGCCCTGTACGCCCTGCCCCGGCTCACCCACCTGCACGCCCGGGAGCGCGCGGCGCAGGCCCTCGGGGCGCCGGCACCGTCCTGATGAGGCCGCGGGCCTGCTCACCCCAGGGTCAGCAGGTCCAGCACGTCCGCCCGCTCCTCCCCGCGTTCCCCCTCCAGCCCGCACAGTGCCAGCAGCACCCCCGCCGCCCCCGTGTGCAGGTCCGCCGAGAAGCGCCGCAGCCACATCCCGGGCACCAGCAGCCCCTCCGGCCGGGCCACCAGGTGCCACTGGAGCTTGCGCACCTGCCCGAGCACGGCCTCCCGCGCCGGCGCCCCGCCCAGCCGGTCCAGCGCCAGCGTCAGCCCGACCCGCCCCCGGAACAGCCCCGGCTCCCGGATGAACCCGGGCGCGCAGACCTTCCGCACGTCCGTCAGGAAGGCCTCGCCGCCCGGCAGCTCCCCGTGCTCCAGGTACTCCCGCACCACCAGCGCGATCCCGCTGCTGCCCCGGTCCAGGTACGCCAGCCTGCGCCCGGCCTCCAGTACCTGCATCGACCCGTCGGGCACCCGGACGCACCGTGCCACCGCCCGCTCCAGCGCCGTCCGCCCGGCGTCCAGCAGCCACCGCTCGCCGGTCCGCCGGTACAGCCGCAGGTGCAGCAGCGCGATGCCGGCCGGCCCGTACAGCAGCCCGGCGGCTGCGGGCTCGTCCAGCCCGGGTGCCGGCTCGCCGCGCAGCACCGCGGCCAGCTCCCGTGCGTCGTCCAGTGCGTGGGCCAGCTCCCGGGGGCTGTCCAGCTCGTCCGCCAGCCGCAGCCGGGCGAGCGCGGCACCGGCCCGGCCGCCGAACAGGCCCGCCTCCCGCGCCGGGCGGGCCGTACGGGTCCGCTCAAGCAGTTCCTCCGCCGCCTCCGCCCGGCCGATCCGGGCCAGCACCAGCGCGGTGCCGAGCGGCCCGTCGTACAGCCCCCCGCTGCCCGGGCGGTCCGCCCGCCGGCGCACCGCGGCGACCAGCCAGTCCGCGTACTCCTGCGGCCAGTCGGCCCCTGCGCGGTGCAGCGCGTACAGCACGCCCGCCGCGCCGTGCGCCACGCCCGTACCGCCGTCGGCGAAGCCGGCCACGTCCCCGGGGAAGAGCCGGTCCGGCCGGTCCGGGGTGGCGCCGGCGTGGATGCCCGCGATCAGCTCCCGGCGCACCGGGCCCAGCGAGGGCCCGTCCAGCAGCTCCCGCCCGCGCCGCTCGCTCGCCGACTCCACCAGTGCCACGGCTCCGGGCCGCACCGGCCCCTCCTCCTCGCCCAGTCCGAACCACTCACGTGCCCGCCGCTCCAGCGCCGGGAGCTTTCCCGGATCGCAGTCGGCCAGTTCCAGCACCGGCATCAGCAGCATCAGCCAGGTCACCCACAGCAGGTACCGGTCGGCCTCGGCGCCGTCCAGGCCGGGCGGGACGCGCGGTCCGGCCGCGCCGGCCACCGGCACCCGCCGGTCGTCCAGCTCGGCCGCGTACTCGAAGTCCACCAGCACCACGGACCCGTCGGGCCGGAGCAGCACGTTGGCCGGGTGCAGGTCCCCGAACCGCACGCCCCGCTCGTGCAGGGCACCGAGCGCCTCCTCCAGCCCCGCCACCACCCCGCCCACCCAGCAGGCGTACTCGGCGCGCTGCTCCGCGGTGCAGTTCTGGTGCACCAGCGGGTAGCGCCGGATCGCCTCGTCGAACAGCTGGACGCCCTCGATGTGCTCCTGCACCAGGAAGGTGTGCTCCCAGACCGTGCGCACCTCGTGCAGCCGGGGCACGCACTCCAGCCCGGCCAGCCGTTCCAGCGCCCACTGCTCGCGCCGCAGCCGGGTCAGCGCGTCCGCCCCGGCACGGTCCAGCCCGGCGTGCGGGCGGGCCTCGCGCAGCACCACCCGCTCGCCGGTGCCGTGCCCCTCGGCCAGGTAGATCCCGCCGGCGTTGGAGAACCGGAGCACCTCGACGATGTGGTACGGCAGGTCCCCGCCGGCCGCCTCCCGGGCTGCCAGGTACGGGCGCAGCGCCGCAGGCGGCTCGACCCACCCGGGCAGCCGGAACACCGGCTCGCGCGAGTCCGGCACCAGCGTGCCGGAGGGGTCCCGCAGGGCCGGGACGGGCTGTCCGGCCTCGTCCTGGCACCACAGCTCGACGAAGGCCCCGTAGCGGGCGTACACCGGCGCGTTGCCGATCCGCAGGTCGGTGAGCACGTACGGTCCGGGAAAGCCGTCCAGTGCCTGCGCCAACTCTTCGGCCAGCGCGAGGAATTCGCCCTCCGTGGCCGGGTAGACGGTGACGAACTTGCCGCTGCTGCCCCGCCCCGCGGACTTGCCGTTCGCCACCCGCAGCGCCGCCGGGCTGCGCAGGAACTTGAACGCCACCCGCCGGGCGACACAGATCCGCGCGACGGCGGCCAGCGTCCGCTCGGCGCCGTCCGCCGTCGCCGACACGTGCAGCTTCCAGCCCTGTTCCGGCAGCCGGGAGCCGTCGGGCCGCAGCACCGTCCACAGCCCGCGCTGCTCACGCCGCCAGCCTTCGGGCGGCTCGCCGAGGCCCAGCGGGTAGCGGCTCTCCCGGTCCCGCAGCCGTCCCGGGGTGTCGTAGTACGTCGGGTCGGCGAGGCAGTACAGCTGGATCTCGTGGGCGCCGGCCATGGCGCACCTCCTCTTCCGGGAGCGGGCGGTGTTCAGACGGCGCGGTGTTCAGACGGCGGGGCTCAGCACCGGCCCGCGCCGGACCGGCGGCGCCCAGGTGACCACGGCCGCGCAGAGCGCGATGGCCAGGGCCAGCAGGGCGAAGGTCCGGGTGCCGCCGAGCGAGCCGAGCAGGGTGCCGCCGACCAGCGGGCCGAACGGCTGGACCAGCGTGGACAGGAAGCCGGCCGCGCTCTGCACCCGGCCGATCCGGTCGGGCGGCGCGGCGACCAGCATCCCGGAGACGAAGCCGATGCTGGCGACGGTGGACAGGCACATGCAGGCCGCGCAGAGCAGCCCGATCAGCAGCGGAACCCGGGTCAGCACCAGCACCCCGGCGGTGAGCGCGCAGGCCCAGCAGGCGAGCGCGACCAGGCTGCCGTCCCGGGCCCGGGCACCGAGTCTCGGGGCGAGCAACGCGCCGGCCAGGGCGCCGGCCGCGGTGCAGGAGACGACCGTGCCACCGCCGATGCCGGAGTGGCCGCCGTCGGAGGCGACCGCCAGGGTGGCGAACATCAGCGCGCTGAACGCGAAGTTCATCCCGAGGCCGAAGATCAGCAGCAGGGTTCGCAGGTAGGGCTGGTGCCAGATGAAGGCCAGTCCGGCGGTCAGCTCGGCCCGGCTGAACACCGGTCCGCTCGCCGTGGCGGGCAGCGAGCGGGTCCGCATCAGCGCCACGCAGACCGTGGACAGCAGCAGCCCGACGCCCTCGGCGAGGAACGGCAGCACCGGGTGCCAGGCGAACAGCGCCCCACCACCGAGCGGTCCGATCAGCCGGGCGGCGGCGCCGCGCGCCTGCATCCGGGAGGAGGCCTCGCGGGCCTGCCCGGTGGGCACCACCGCGCGCAGCAGGGCGCCGGCGGCGGGCCCGTAGACGCTGGAGATCAGTGCCCCGGCGGCGGCGACCAGCAGGACCAGCGGCAGCGGGGTGTACCCGCACAGCACGGCGACGACCAGGGCGCTGACCGCGAGCAGGCTGAACACGTCGCAGATCCGCAGCAGCCGCCGCCGCTCGATCCGGTCGGCGAGCACCCCGCCGGGCAGCGTGGTGAGCAGCAGCGCGCCGACCGAGACGGTGCCGATGGCGCCCGCCTCGACGGCCGAGCCGGTCTCCCGCAGGACCAGCAACGGCAGGGCGATCGAGGCGAGTTGGGAGCCGAGCGAGGCCAGCAGGCCGCCGACCCAGAGCAGCCGGAAGTCCCGGTTGCGGGCGAGCGGGGTGGGTTCCATGGCCGTCCTCCGTGGTCGGCGGGGGGCACCCTAGGGGGTGCGGATCGGGCCGGGGCGGTCCCGTCGCGACGGGACCGCCCCGGAAGCCTTGCGGGGGCCGGCGGCCGGGGGCGGTGGTGCGTCCGCCCCCGTGCACGGCCCGGCGTCAGGACTCCGCTCAGGCGGTGGTCTCGGCGCCCCGGACGTAGCTGATCAGGCTGAAGCAGCTGCCGTCGGAGGCCTCGCTCAGGACCTTCATCGACTGGAGGTCCAGGATGTTGGCGGCGTGCGCCTCGACCTCCGGGGTCTCCTCGCCGTTCTCGCCGACGTTCTGCTGCTCCATGTTCTCGGCCATGGTCGAACTCCCTTCCGCATGGGGGTGTTTAGGGCTCCGGCGAGCGGCTGCCCGCCGTTGCCCACCATGCTGGGGAGGGCCGGCTGCGCCCGGCTTCGGGGCCGGTTGGGGGTCGGTATGTCCGCAGGCCGGCGCGGCTGCGCCGGCCTGCGGGGCCCCTGGCCGGCCCTCCCGGGCGGCCCCCTCGTCCCGCTCCACCTGCGGCCATACCGTTCGCCGGGCGTTCTCCAACCGGGCCCGAAGCCACGGCCGCAACCCTGGCCCGGAACGCCCGTGCACACCCGTTCCGCTCCGCCGCGCACGCCCGCACAGCGAAGGACGACCGAAGGACGGCCACCATGCCCTGCCCACTCTGCGCCCAGCTCGTCGGCACCAACGACCAGTTCTGCCCCTCCTGCGGCACCCCCCGGAGCGCTGCCCTCGACCTGGCCGCCGAGGAGCGCAAGCTGGTCACGGTGGTCTTCTGCGACCTGGTCGACTCCACCGCCCTGTCCGGCGCGCTCGACCCGGAGACCCTGCGCGAGGTGATCCTGCGCTACTTCGAGCGGATGCACCGCCGGATCGAGGCGCACGGCGGCACCCTGGAGAAGTTCATCGGGGACGCCGTGATGGCCGTCTTCGGCGTCCCGGTGATCCGCGAGGACGACGCCCACCGGGCGCTGGCCGCCGCGCTCGCCATGCTGGAGGACCTGGAGGACCTCAACACCGAGCTGGACGCCACCCTCGGGGTCCGCCTGGATGTCCGGATCGGCGTCAACACCGGCCAGGTGGTGGCGGGTTCGGACGCCTCGGCGCGCCAGGCGCTGATCTCCGGCGAGACCGTGAACATCGCCGCCCGGCTGCAGACCCAGGCCGCGCCCGGCCAGGTGCTGATCGGCCCGCAGACGTTGCGCGCGGCCGGCCCGGCCGCCCAGGTGGACGAGGTCGGCCCGCTGCGTCTCAAGGGCAAGGCCGAGCCGGTCACCGCCTACCGCCTGCTCGGCCTGGACGAGGACGACCCGGAGCTGCTGCGCCGCTTCGACGTCCCGCTGGTCGGCCGGGAGCGCGAACTGGCCCAGCTGGACGCCGCGTTGGCCCGGGTAGCGGGCGGCCAGGGGGCCGAGCTGCTGCTGGTGGCCGGCGAGGCGGGCATCGGCAAGACCCGGCTGGTGCGCGAGTGGCGCGAGCGGGTCGGCCGGCGCACCGCGCGCTGCGGCACCGCCCGCTGCCGCAGCTTCGGCGAGCAGGGCGTGCTGGCGCCGCTCGCCGAGGCGGTCCGGACCCTGCTGGACGAGCCCGAGGGTGCCGCCCCCGCCGAGGCGCTGGCACGGCTGGACGAGGCGACGGCGCCGGGCCTCGACGCCCGCCGCTCGCTGGAGCTGCTGGCCGCGATCCTGCGCGGCCGCACCGTCGAACGCCCGGCCGTCCTGGTCCTGGACGACTGCCAGTGGGCCGGCCCGGTGCTGCTGGACGCCGCCGAGTGGCTGACGGCCGAACTCGGCGCCGCCCCCGTACTGCTGCTCTGCCTGGCCCGCCCCGAGCTCCCGGCGGCCCGTCCGGAGCTGCCGACGCTGCCGGTCGGCGGCCTGTCCTGGGACGAATCCGCCCTGCTGGCCGCCCAGTTGACCGAACTGAGCGCCCACCAGGACGCGGTGCCCACCCGGCTGCTGGAGCGCGCCGAGGGCAACCCGCTGCACCTGGAGGAGCTGCTGGCCGCCCTCACCGAGGCCGAGGGTCCCGCCCTGGCCGACGAACTGCCGCCCACCGGACGGGCGTTGCTCAGCGCCCAGATCGACGGGCTGGAGCGCGACGAGCGCGCCACCCTCGACCTCGCCGCCGTCCTCGGCCGCGCCTTCACCGCCGCCGAACTCGCCGAACTCGCCCACGGCGGCAGCGACCAGGACGCCTTCGCGGACCCGCAGGACGACGTCTTCACCGGCCCGATCGACGGCCTGCCGGCCGACCCGTCCGCCGGGGGCGACGACACCCCGCCGCGGCTGCACGCCGCGCTGGCCCGGCTGGCCGAGCTGCGGCTGGTCGAACCGACCGGCACCGGTTACCGGTTCAGCAGCGGTCTGGTCCAGGAGTCGGTCTACCAGTCGATGTCCAAGCGGGCCCGCGCCGAACGCCACGAACGCGCCGCCGGCCTGCCGGCCGTCCGCTCCACCGGGGACGCCGCCGTCGGCGGCCACCTGGAGCGCGCCCACCGCTACCGGCTCGAACTCGGCCTGCTGGACACCCGCACCGACGTGCTGCGCACCCGCGCGGCCGCCGCCCTCGGCGCCGCAGGGGCCGGCGCGCTGGCCCGCGCCGACCTGCCCGCCGCCACCGACCTGCTGGAGCGCGCCGTCCGGCTGCACTACCCGGGCGAGCGCGCCGCCGGCCCCGCGCTGCGCCGCCTCGGCGAGGCCCGGCTGGCGCTCGGCCGCTCCGAGGAGGCGCTGCCCGTCCTCGCCCAGGTACGGGACGCGGCCGCCGACCCGCTGGACGCCGCGCACGCCCGGCTCACCCTGGCCGCCCGCGGCCTGCCGCCCGGCCAGGACCAGCCCGCCGCGACCGCCCGCGCCGTGCTGCCGTTGTTCACCGACAGCGGGGACGACCTAGGCCGGGCCCGGGCCGGGCTGCGGCTGGCCGAGGAGCACCTGCTGGCCGGCCGGCACACCGAGGCCGAGCAGCTGCTGGACCAGGCGCTCGACCAGGTCTCGCGCACCGACGCCGAGCTGGACCGGGCCGCCGTGCTGGCCGCGCTGGCCGCCTCGCTGCTGGCCGGCTCCGAGCCCGTCCCGAACGCGACCTTCCGGCTGCGCGCCCTGCTCGCCGAGCACGGCACCGGCCGGCGGACCGTCCGGGTCGCGCTGAACGGCCCGCTGGCCGTGCTGCTGGCGCTGCGCGACCGCCCCGAGGAGGCCGAGCTGCTGCTCGCCGAGGCGAACGGCCTGGCCGGGGAGCTGTCGCTGGCCGAGGCGATGGTCGCGCTGCCCGCGCTGACCGCCCAGGCGGCGGCCGCGCTCGGGCAGAGCGGCCAGGCGCTGGACCTGCTCGCCGACGCCGCCGAGATCGCCCGCCACCAGGGCAGCGCCGCCCCGCTGCCGCGCCTCGCCCTGACCACCGCCCGGGTCCTGCTGGACACCGACCGCCCGGCCCAGGCCGCCCGCCACCTGGACGGCGCGGACGCCGTCGCCCCGCTGCCCCCGGTGCTCGCGGTCGAGCTGGACGCGCTGCGCGGCCGGCTCGCCGCCGCCCGGGGCGAGGCCGCACCGGCGCTGGACCTGACCGCCGCCGCCCTGGCCGCCGCCGAGGCCACCGAGTCGCTGCTGCTCCAGGCGCTGACCGCGCTCGACCGGGCGCACGCCCTGCTGCTGCTCGACCGCCCCGCCGAGGCCGCGGTGGCCGCCGCCACCGCCCGGGACCGGTTCGCCGCCAAGGGCCACCTGCCGGGCGTGCGGCGCGCCGAGCGGCTCGGAGGCACCCGGTGAGCGGCCGGGCCGGCCTCACCTGGAGCCTGCGCGACCGCACCCCCGCCGAGCTCCCGGTGCTCGCCGACCGCCTCGCCGACGGCAGCGACGGCACCGGCAAGGGCGTGCGGGTCTGCGTGGTCGACTCCGGGGTCGAGCCCGACCACCCACTGGTCGGGCCCCTGCAGGGCTCCTGGGCGGTGGTCAAGGACCCGGTCACCCGGGAGCTCACCGTCCGCCCCGACACCGCCGGCGACACCTGCGGGCACGGCACCGCCTGCGCGGGCATCATCCGCCGCACCGCCCCGGACTGCGAGCTCTACAGCGTCCGGGTCCTCGGCGAGCGCTTCACCGGCACCGGCGACATGCTGATCGCCGGTCTGCGCTGGGCCGTCGGGCAGGGCTTCGACGTGGTCAACCTGAGCCTCTCCACCACCCGGGCCCGCTTCCTGGAGGAGCTGCACGCGATCGCCGACGACGCCTTCTTCGCCCGCACCGCGATCGTCGCCTCCGCCCACAACACCCCGGTGGAGAGCTACCCGTGGCGGTTCTCCTCGGTCATCTCGGTGGGCAGCCACCAGGAGGACGATTCGGAGCTGCACCTGTACAACCCGGCGCCCCCGGTGGAGTTCTTCGCCCCCGGCCAGAACGTCCGGGTGCCCTGGCTCGGCGGCGCCACCATCCGCACCACCGGCAACAGCTTCGCGACCCCGTACGTGGCCGGGCTCTGTGCCCGCATCCTGTCCCGGCGGCCGCGGCTGACGACCTTCCAGCTGAAGAGCGCGCTCTACCTCACCGCGGCCAACGTCCAGGTCCCTTCCACCCCCACCCCGGAGGCGCCCGATGACCCTCAGCACTGACCCCGCCGTCGATCCACTGGCCCGCGAGCTGCTCCAGTCCGTGGTGGACGTCGCCCGGGCGATCTTCGACGCCCAGGCCGGCTCGGTGTGCCTGCTCGACGAGGAGGCCGGGGAGCTGGTCTTCCAGGCCGTCTCCGGGCGCGGCGAGGAGTCGCTGGTGGGCCGCCGGTTCCCGGCCGGCCGGGGGATCGCCGGCTGGGTGGCCGCCTCGGGCGAACCGATGGTGGTGGACGACCTGGGCGCCAACCGCACCTTCGACCGGGACTTCGCCGAGTCCACCGCGTACGTCCCGACCGCCCTGATGGCCGCGCCGCTCACCCACGGCAGCCGGGTGCTCGGCGTCCTGGAGGTGCTGGACCCGGCCCCACGGGCCCGGGCCGGCCTGCCCGAGCTGGACCTGCTGGCCATGTTCGCCCGCCAGGCCGCCGCCGCCCTGCGGGTGATCGCCGAGCGCTCCCCCGTCCCGGAGCCGGTCCCGGACCGGGCCGCCGCCCTCGGCCTGCTCGCCGACCTGGAGGAGCTGCTGCGCCGTCAGCCCTGAGCATCCAGCCTGGCGATCTGCCCGCGCTCCAGCGCGGCGTACACCGTGCCGTCCGGGGCGACGGCGATGCCGTGCGGCTCGGCGCCCTCGCCCGGGACCGGGTGGCCGTCGAGCCGCCCGTCCGGGGTGAGCACCCCGATCCGGCCGGCGCCCCACTCGGTGAACCAGAGCCGGCCGTCCGGCCTGGCCGCGATCGCGTGCGGCCTGGCCGAGCGGTCGGCCAGCGGGTACTCCGCCACCTTCCCGTCCACGGTGATCCGCCCGACCAGCCCGCCGCCGATGCCGACGTACCAGAGCGCGCCGTCCGCCCCGGCGGTGATCCCGACCGGCCCGGTGCCCTCGGTGGGCAGCCGGTGGACGGTCACCTCGCCGTCCGTACCGACCCTCGCCACCGCGTCCGCCTTGTGGAGCGTGCACCACAGCGCGCCGTCCGGGCCCGCGGTGATCAGTGACGGGAAGGCCCCGGCGATCGGCAGCGGGTACTCCGTCACCCGGCCGTCGACGGTGATCCGCCCGACCCGGTCCGCGTTCAACTCGGTGAACCAGAGCGCACCGTCCGGCCCGGCCGCGATCCCGTACGGCCCGGCGTTCTCCGTCGGCAGCCCGAACGAGCCCGCCTCCCCGTCGGCCGCGATCCGCCCGATCCGGTGGTCCCGCATCCGGCTGAACCACAGCGCCCCGTCCGGCCCCGCCGCGATCACCGCCGGCCCGCACTCCGGAGCACCGAGGTCGTGGCGTTCCACCGTCCCGTCCGGGCCCAGCCGCCCGACCTCCCCGCTGTGCACCAGCGTGAACCAGACACCCCCGTCGGGCCCCACGGCCACCCCGTACGGCCCGGCCCCCGCCTCGGCGACCTCGATCAGTTCCATGCGACCCCTCCCAGGCACTATCGCGACTCGCGTCGCTTTAGTGATCCTCGCATGCCGCCCCCATCCCGGCAACCCGATTCGGCGTCATGACACCGCGCCTCCCCGGTGTCCCCCGCCCGCGCTCCGGACCGCCCGGACTGCCGGGCCCGTCCTACTCCCCCGCCTCCGTCGCCCGCCCCGGGTCACCGCGCAGGACGGAGACGACGCCCATCCCGGCGGCACAGACCGGGACGGCGAGCAGGGCGCCGATGATCCCGGCGATCCCGGCGCCGGCCACCACGGCGACCATGATGGTGGCCGGATGCAACTCGACCGTCCGGCTCTGGATGACCGGCTGGAGGATGTTGCCCTCGATCATCTGCACCGCGAGCACCACGCCGAGGGCCCACAGGCCGGTGCCGAGGCCACCGTCGGCGAGGGCCACCAGGACGGCCGCCGAGCCGGACAGGAAGGCGCCGACGAACGGGATGTACGCACCCATGAAGACCAGTGCGCCCAGCCCGGGCGCGCCCGGCACCCCGAGGGCGAGCAGGCCGATGGTGATGAAGCCCGCGTCGATCAGGGCGATCAGGGTGGTGCCGCGCATGTACCCGGCCATCGCGTCGAAGGCCCGCTCGGCACAGGCGATCACGGTCGTGGCGCTGCGCTCGGACAGGTAGGAGCGGATGGCGTCGCCGGTACGGTGGCCGTCCCGGAGGAAGAAGAACACCAGGGCGAGCGCCAGCACCCCGCCGGTGACCAGCTGGGTGAGCAGGCCGAGCCCCGAGAGCACGCCGTTGGTGAGGGCGGAGAGCAGCGAATTGGTCTCGCCCTTGGCGTTGCTCAGCGCGTGCTGGATCTTCGCCCCGAACGGGCCGAGCCAGACGGACAACCGCCGCCCGGCCTCCGGGAGCGAGGCGGCGATCTGCGGGGCGCTGTGCACCAGGGAGTTGACCAGCAGGGAGATCACCCCGCCGACCGCGGCGACCAGCACCGTGCAGGTCAGCCCGGCGGCCAGGCCCCGTCCGACGCCCCGGCGCACCAGCCAGGGCACCACCGGGTAGAGCAGCGAGGTCCCGAGCAGCGCCAGGACGAACGGCACGGTCGCGGCCCGCAGTTCGACCAGCGCGAAGACCACCAGCGAGGCGACGGCGATCAGCAGGATCACCGCCGCCGACCAGGCCGCCGCCTGCCGCAGCCCGGGCGGCAGCATCAGGTACGGCCTGCGCCGGTCCGACTGCCGTTGCTCGCCGGGCGCGCGCTCCACGGACACGGCCACCTCCGCCGGGGGTCGTCGATGATTCCGAACCGCCCCAGCTCAACAGAGGTTCCGACGGGCCGCCCGCCGGACCGGCCGCGAGCACCCGAACGAGCTACTCGGGCGCCTCGAACCGCACCGCGCCCTCGTCACCTGCCCCCGCGAAGGCCAGCACCCGCTCCGCCTCGGCCTCCGCCGCCTGCCGGTCGGCCCGGCGCAGCGGCGCGAAGGGAACGACGGCCACCTCCCGCTCGCCGGTCAGCCGCCAGGTCCCGGCGACCAGCCCGTCCACCAGCAGCGTCCCGTGCACGATGCCGTTCTGGGTCATCACCCGGCCCCGGTGCTCCTCGGGCAGCACCCGGGTGCGGTCCGCGTGCGAGAGCAGCAGGTTGTCGAACGGGGCGACCAGCCGTACCGGCGCCGGGGTGTCCGCGTCCGGACGGGGCGCCTCGGGCAGGTCGTACAGCTGCCGGCCCTGCTCGTCCCGGAGGGCCAGCAGCCGCGGTGCGAGCCGCCGCAGCACCGGGGCGAGGCCGGCCAGGCCGCACCACTTGCGCAGGTCGGCCGCGGAGGCCGGGCCGAAGGCGGCGAGGTAGCGCAGCACCAGGTCGTCCGGGCTGGGCGACGGGTCGAGCGGGCGGCCGAGCCAGGCCTCGGCGGTGGTGTGGGCGGCAGGGCCGCCGCGCCCCCACAGCCCGCGCGGCGGGACCTGCACCAGTGGCAGCCGGCAGCGGGCGGCCTGGGCGAGGGCGGCCGGGTCGCGGTCCGGGCGGCCGGCGGCGAGCAGCGCGCCGAGCTGCTGGAAGGTGCGCGGCTCCTCCTCCACCAGGGTGCGGGCCTCGGCGGCGAGCGCGTCCAGGTCCAGCCCGGTGAGCCGTTTGCCGTACGTGGTCCGCAGTGCCTGGTCCAGCATCGGCTGGAGCAGCGGGCGCAGCGTCAGGCAGTCCTCGGCGGTGACCAGGTGGATGGTGCCGCGCTGGAGGGCGATCCGGACCACCGCCCGCTGTTCGATCAGCGCGCTCAGCTGCTCGGGCGCGAAGCCGTCGAGCCGGGCGAGCAGGCCGAGGTAGGGCGGCTGGGGTGCGGCCTGGGCCTGGAGCCCGCCGAGGTGGTGGATCAGCGCGGCGGGTGCCAGGTCGGTGCGGGCGAGGAGGTGCTGACGGGCCAGCAGCGCCCGGCCCAGCGCCCGCTGCCCGAGGACCGGTCCCGGTGCGGGCACGCTCACCGGCGGCCGTCCAGCACCGAGCGCAGGACGCCGACCCGGTTGGAGGTGATGGAGGCGACCCCGGTGTCGCGCAGTCGGCGCATGGTGCGGCGCAGGTCGGCGGTCCAGGTGGAGACGGCGAGCCCTTCGTCCGCCGCGGCGGCGGTGAACTCGGTGGTGACCAGGCCGAACGGCGGGTTGAGGTAGCGCGGGCGCAGGTCGTCCAGCAGGGCGCGCACGGGCATCCGGGGCTGCTTCCAGGTGAGCGCGATCTCGGCGTCCGGGCTCAGCTCGCGCACCGCGAGCATGGCGCCGACGGGGCCGCAGAAGGCGACCGCCCGTTCGGCGCCGAGCCCGGTGACCACCGACCAGGTGACGGCGGCCGGCCCGGGGTCGTCCAGGTCGATCAGCAGCCGGCGGCCCTCGACGGCGGCCACCGCCTTGACCGCCTCGGCCAGGGTGGGGACGGCGAGCGGGCCCCCTCGCAGCTCCTCCAGCTGTTCGGCGGTGACCCGGTCGATCGGGCGCGGGTCGCCCCAGAGCCGCTCCAGGGTGCGGTCGTGCAGCAGGACGGGCACCCGGTCGCGGGTGAGCCGGACGTCCACCTCGACGGCGTCGGCCCCGGCGGCCAGCGCGGACTCGACGGAGGGCAGGGTGTTCTCGCGGAAGCGGTACGGGTCGCCGCGGTGGGCGACGGCGAGCGGCTTGGCGACGGCGTTCATCGGATCCTTCCGGCGAGCCAGGGGGTGAGGCTGTGGACGCCGATGCCCTCGCGGTAGCTCGGCTCCCCCGGGACGGTGACGATCAGCGTGGTGGACGGTGGGAAGGTGCGCGCCTTGACGTGCACGAGGTCGGACCAGACGGCGTTCAGGAAACCGGGGACGCGGTCGCGGTCGACGTCGAAGGCGATGCCCTCGACGGTCACGGTGACCTCGTCGTGGGTGAACAGCCGGACGGTGACGGCGGGGCGGCCGTCGAACTCCAGCAGCGCCTCGTGCGGGATGGCGCCCGACTCCCCGTCGAGTTCGTCGCCTGGGCGGTCGGGGCCGACCAGCCCGGCGAAGGTCTGGTCGCGGCCGATGTCGTGCTGGGCGCGGACGGTGCGGCCGTGCCGGGCGGCCACGGCCTCGATCGCGAGCACGGCGCTCTGGGTGGTCGGCAGGTGCGGCGGTGGCATCCGGGCCTCTCGTTCGGTTCCGGGACTCGTGAGGGGAGCGTCAGCGCCGCTCGATCATCACATTGGTGGACTTGATGACCGCCGTGGCGGGTGCACCGGGGACCAGGTTCAGCTCCTCCGCCGACTCCCGGCTGATCAGCGACACCACCCGGAAGGGCCCGGCCTGGATCTCCACCTGCGCGGCCACGTCGCCGAGCACCACGCCGGTGACGATCCCCGGGAAGCGGTTGCGGGCCGAGGACGGCCGGCCCTCCGCCTCGGCGTTCTCCGGCCGGGCCAGCTCCCGGGCGAAGGCGGCGAGCTCGGCACCCGGGATGATCCGGTGCCCGTACTCGTCCCGCACGGCGGCGACCCGCCCGGCGTCCACCCAGCGCCGCATGGTGTCGGCGCTGACGCCGAGCAGCGCCGCGGCCTCGCCGATGCGGTACGGGTTGGCCGGCACCTCGGGCTGGCCCATGTGCGTCTCCTGACGGTGGTTCGAGATCCGGAGGCAGGTGCCCCCTTGCGCCATCCTGCCGTACCAACGGCCCGGGTGAGGACCCGAGGGCTGCCGCCACGGCCCGCCGCCGCTACGGCTCGCCGAAGAGGTCGCGCCGCACCGCGTCCCCGGCGGTGAGCACCGCCCCGGCGAGCACCGCGCCACCGCCCGCCGTGCCGGCCCGCACCTCGGTGCTCAACGGGGACAGCCGGGCCAGCCGCCGCTCGACCCGGCCGGCCAGCCCGGGCCCGCCGGCCCGGCCGATCTCGCCGCCGAGCACCACGCAGCCGGGGTCCAGCACCACGCAGACGCCCGCCGCGCCGATCGCGATCCGCTCGGCCAGTTCGTCCAGGAAGGCCTCGCCCGCCGCGCCGGCCGCCAGGGCGGCCCGTACGGCGGCCTCGGCAGCGGCGGCGTCCCCCGCCGGGTCGGCAGGCAGCCCGTGGGCGCGGGCCAGCGCGCAGATCGCGGCGCTGCCGACCAGGCCGTGGAATCCGCCCTCGCAGCTGTCTGCGCTGGGCAGGCCGACGGTGCCGGGGACGGGCAGGAAGCAGATCTCGCCGGTGCCGCCGGAGAAGCCCCGGCGCAGCCGCCCGTCCAGGATCACGGCGGCGCCGACGCTGTGGCCCAGCCAGAGCAGCACGAAGGTGTCGCGGTCGCGCGCGGCACCGACCCGGTACTCGGCCCGCCCGGCCAGGTTCACCTCGTTCTCCAGGATCACCTCGGTGCCGGGCAGCTGCCGCAGCGCGGCGAGGAGTTCGGCGTGCCAGCCGGGGAGCTTGCCGGTGCTCTGCAGCCTCCCGGTGGCCGGGTCGACCAGCCCGGGGGCGCCGACCGCGACGGTGTGCAGCCGCTCGACGCCGGCGCCGCGCGCGGCCTCCAGCAGGGTGGCCACGATCGCCCCGGCGGTGTCCGGCCCGCCGTCGCCCTCGACCGGGACCTCGGCGACGGCGAGGCTGCGCCCGGCCAGGTCGGCGACGACCAGGCTGACGCCGCCGGAGCGGACGTCGAAGGCGGCGAGGTGGGCCCGGGAGGCGACCAGTGCGTAGAGCCGGGCGTTGGGGCCGCGCCGCTGTTCGCCGCGCTCGCCGACGACAGCCACCAGGCCGGTGCGCTGGAGGCGTTCGAGCAGGTCGGCGACGGTCGGCCGGGACAGGCCGGTGAGGTCGCGCAGCTCGGTCGCGGTCAGGGGGCCCTGTTCGAGCAGGAGGTTGAGCGCCAGCCGGTCGTTGATCGCCCGGGCGGTGCTCGGCGTGGCCGTACGCGCGGTGGTCATGGCAGCTCATCCTTCCAGAGTGTTTCTATCAGGGTCCCTTCCTGATAATTTATCGAACCGTCCGGACGACCAGCCGGTCGGCCCGGCCGCCGGACGGCCGTCCCCGCCGCGCGGGCCGGACGCACCACATGCTGCTTGACTGCCGACAGGGCCACCCACAGGGCACGTCGCGCCCACACCGCGCGACGGGGAGGGAACACCCCATGAGCGGAACCACCGCACCACCACCGCCGGAGCCGCTGACCGCACCGCGCCGGGCCCGGGCGAGCATCGCCCTGGTCTTCTGCGTGCACGGGGCCGTCAGCGGCAGCTTCGTCACCCGCATCCCGTGGATCCAGGACCGCCTCCACCTCTCCGCCGGCCAGCTCGGCCTGGCCCTGGTCATGCCCGCCATCGGCTCCTCCCTCGCCATGCCGCTGGCCGGCCGCTTCGTGCACCGCTACGGCGGCCGGGCCGCGGTGCGCGGGCTGATCTCGCTCTGGTGCCTGGCCCTCGCCCTGCCCGCGCTCGCCCCCTCGCTGCCGGTGCTGTGCGCGGCACTGCTGGTGTACGGCGCCACGGCCGGGATGGCGGACGTCGCGATGAACGCCCAGGGCGTGGAGATCGAGGAGCGGCTCGGCCGCTCGATCATGTCCGGCCTGCACGGGATGTGGAGCGCGGGCGGCCTGCTGGCCTCCGCATTCGGCATCCTCGCCGCCCACCTGGACCTCGACGCCCGGCTCCAGCTGGCCGTCACCGCGCTTGTCCTGCTCGCGCTCGCCCAGCCCGTCTGCCGCGGCCTGCCCGACATCCGGGCGCACGAGGGCGCGGAGGAGCCGCCGCGGTTCGCATTGCCGCCGCGCAGCTCGCTGGTGATCGGGCTGGTCGGCTTCTGCGCGGTCTTCGCCGAGGGCGCCTCGATGGACTGGAGCGGCGTCTACCTGCGGGACGTCACCGGCGCCTCGGCCACCGTCGCCGCCGCCTCGTACACCGCCTTCTCGCTCACCATGGCGGTCAGCCGGCTCGCCGGGGACGCGGCGATCCGCCGCCTCGGTGCCGTCCGCACCACCCGCATCGGCGGCGCCGTCGCCACCGTCGGCGGCCTGCTGGTGGTCGCCGCCGACAGCCCGGCACTGGCCATCCCCGGATTCGCCCTCATCGGCGTCGGCATCGCGGTGATCGTCCCGCTCGCCTTCGCCGCGGCCGGCCGGATCGGCACCAACCCCAGCCAGGCCATCGCGGGCGTCGCCACCGTCACCTACACGTCCGGACTGATCGCACCCGCGGTCATCGGCGCCCTCGCCCAGGCCACCTCGCTGACCGTCTCCTTCGGACTGGTCACCGCACTCGCCTTCGCCCTGCTGCTGAGCGCCGGGGCGCTGCGGCTGACCGAACGGAATTCCGGCGGCGAAAACGTGACCGCAACGTCACCGGAAAAGCCTTCCGGAAAAGATCTCTCCACGATATGATGCTGAATTCCCGAGGGAATTCCCCGCTAAAGTCTCGAACCGCCGGGCGCGACCGCGCCCGGCGGTTTTCGCGCTCCGCGAGAGGGATTCCCCGTGTGCTACGACCCGGACGCCGCCCCGCCCGCCTTCAGCCCCGCCCTGTGGCCGCCGGCCGAGGCCTCCCCCCTCACCCTGACCTCGGCCGACGGCACCCGGTTCGGCGCCTTCCTGGCCCGCCCGGAGGTCGCCACCGGACCGGGCGTGCTCCTCCTGCCGGACAACAAGGGCCTGTCCCCGTTCTACCGGCAGACCGCCGCCCGGCTCGCCGAACAGGGCCACCCGGCCCTCGTCCTCGACTATTACGGCCGCACCGCCGGAGCCTCCCCGGAAAAACGCCCGGCAGAATTCGGCGAACTGCCGAACCTGCTTCCCCACCTCCTCGCGCTCACCCCCGAGGGCCTGGACGCCGACATCACCGCCGCACTGGAACGGCTGCGCGCCGACGGGCCCGACGAGGTGGTCGCGCTCGGCTTCTGCTTCGGCGGCCGGCAGGCCTTCCGCACCGCCGCCCCGCGCTTCGGCCTGGCCGGCGCGGTCGGCTACTACGGCTACCCCGACGCCATCAACGGCGCCCCGGGGCCCACGCAGCTGGCCGGGGAGCTGACCGCCCCGATCCTCGCCTTCTGGGGCGGCGCCGACGAGCACATCCCGGCCGACACCGTCGCGGCCTTCGACGCGGCACTCACCGCGGCCGGCTGCCCCCACGAGTTCGTCGGCTATCCGGGCGCACCGCACAACTTCTTCGAGCTCGCCGCGGTCGACCACGCCGACGCGGCCCGGGACTCGTGGCAACGCCTGCTGGGATTCCTCGCCCGACCGAGGTGAACCCCGCTCCCGGAGGCCGGCCCGATGCCCGTCGACCCCGGGGGCGCGGGGACTCGCACGAGGCTCGGGCGGGGCTCGGGCGGGGCTCGGGCGGGGCAAGGCGCAGGGGGCGGTGCCCGTGGGGCCGACGCCCACTCCCCGACCGGGCCCGGGCAGTGGGCGGGGCTCGGGCACCGGTTAGGCTCGGGCGGTGCTCGAGCCCGATGCCGTTCCCGTGCCGCCCGCCGTACCGCAGACGTCCACCGTCGCGCCACGTTCTCCGTGGTGGCGGTTCGCGCTGCTGGTGGCGGTGCTCGCGGCGGCGGCCGGGTCACTGCTGCTGTGGAGCCCGACGGAGCTGCTGTCCGGCGGGCTGGCGGACCGGATGCCCGGGTACTGGTTCGGCCCGCTGTTCGCCCTGGTCTACGCGGTGGGGACGCTCGCCTTCGTGCCCCGGCCGGCACTGAACGCGGCGGCCGGGCTGCTGCTCGGCATCCAGCAGGGCGTGCTGCTGGCGGTGCTCGGCACCACGGTGGGCGCCGCCCTGGCCTTCGTGCTCGGCCGGGGCCTCGGCCGCGAGGCGCTGCGCCCGCACCTGCGCGGGAAGGTGCTCGGGGCGCTGGACCGGCGGTTCACCGAGCAGGGCTTCCGCAGTGTGCTGGTGCTGCGACTGCTGCCCGGCATGCCGTTCCAGGCGGCCAACTACGGCGCGGCCTTCTCCGGGGTCCGCTTCCTGCCCTTCGTCCTGGCCACCGCGATCGGCGTGGTACCGACCACCGCGGTGTACGTCACGGCGGCGGCCAGCGCGGGCCGACCGGGCTCGGCGGCCTTCCTGCTGTCGGCGGGGGTGATCGCGCTGCTGGCGCTGGGCAGCGTGGTGGGCCTCTGGCGGACGGCCCGGACCCGCCGCCGGGCGACGGCCGGCTGAACCGCTCCACGGGCCCGGAGCAAAATCGTTCGCGCCGGTTCGCCGCCGGGCGCCAGGATGGCGCGCATGACCGAACCGAACCCGCGGGTGGACCCGCCGATGACGGCCGACGAGGCCGTCACCCTGACCGCCTTCCTCGACTACCACCGCAGTACGCTCGCGCTCAAGTGCGAGGGCCTGACCGACGACCAGCTGCGGCTGCGCTCCGTCCCGCCGTCGAACCTCTCGCTGCTGGGCCTGGTCCGGCACATGGCCGAGGTGGAGCAGTACTGGTTCCGGTCCGTCCTGCTCGGCCAGGAGATCACCGCCGGGCACTTCTGGACCAAGGAGAACGAGGACGGCGACTTCGACGACATCGACACCGCCGACGTCGCGGCCGACTTCGCCACCTGGCACGCCGAGGTCGAGGCCGCCCGTCGCGCCGCCGCCGGCCTGCCGCTGGACACCGTCGGCAAGAAGCTGCGCCGCGGCGAGCCGGTGACGCTGCGCTGGATCCTCACCCACATGATCGAGGAGTACGCGCGACACAACGGCCACGCGGATCTTCTGCGCGAATCGGTCGACGGCGCGACCGGCGAGTGACGCGGCGGGTGAAATCGTTTCCGCATTGTTGACAGAAGGTCAATTACGCCGTGACCGCGACCGATAAGGTCAACGCGCGCAACCGTACGGCGCTGCGCCGCGTCAGTGGGAGTGCCCGGGTTCGCCCGGGTTTCCGGCGCGGCACGACTCGTACGGGGGTTGCGAGCGGGCACGGGACCGGTGAACAGTGCGATACTCGGACAGTTCCGACGAGTGGATGACGTGTCAAGAACGGCACGCGCCCCCGGGGGACCAGGACGGGACGAGGCAGGGAGGCGCGGCATGGGAGCACTTCGCGACGAGCACCACAACGGGTGGCTGATGCCCTCGGGGAACTACCCGGCCGCGGTGTACGACGACGAGTGGGTCGAGCAGGAGACGGCACCGGCCGCCCCCGCGCCCACGAAGATCGTCTCCCTGCGGCCGACGGGCTTCGAGGCGGCCCGGACGGTCGGTGAGCACATCCGGGCGAGCATCCCGGTGGTCATGGACCTCACCGAGATGGAGGAGGCCGAGGCCAAGCGCATGGTCGACTTCGCCTCCGGGCTGATCTTCGGCACCCGGGGCGGCATCGAGCGGATCGCCCGGAGGGTCTTCCTGCTCACCCCGGCCGACGTCGAGGTCATGGTGATCGACCGCCCGATGGACGACACCGGCTTCTACAACCAGAGCTGAGCCGCCGCCGCTGCCCCGCAGTGGCCGGGAGCGCGACACCCCGAGGACCGGGGACGGTACACCCACCGTCCCCGGTTTTTTGCTGCCCGAGCACTGAGAGCCCGAGCGTCATTTGAGAGCTCGAACACCAGAATGAGACATTGATGTCTCACATGAACTAAGCTCGATCCATGGCCACCGATCGCGACGCCGTCCTCGAAGCCGCCGTCGGCGTGCTCTCCCGCCGCCCGACCGCCCACCTGGACGAGATCGCGCGCGCCGCCGGCATCAGCCGCGCCACGCTGCACCGGCTCTTCCCGGGGCGCGACGCCCTGATCCGCGAGGTCGGTCTGCTCGGGCTGCGCCGGTTCGCCGCCGCACTGGACACCGCCGAGGTCGAACGGGGCGACGCCGAGGCCGCACTGCGCCGCCTGGTGGACGCCTCCGTCCCGGACGCCATGCTCTGCGCCTTCCTGGCCGGCGAGAACCAGCTCTACGAGCACGACGACATCAACGACCTCTGGGAGGTCCAGATCGCCCGGCTGCACGCGCTCTTCCTGCGCGGCCAGCAGCAGGGCGCGTTCCGCATCGAGCTGAGCGCCGCCTGGCTGAGCGAGGCCTTCTTCGACCTGGTGGCCGGCGTCGGCTGGTCCATCCAGGACGGTCGGCTCGCCCCGCGCGACGCCGCCTTCTCGCTCGCCGAGCTGTTCCTCGGCGGCGCGCTGCGCAGACCGGACACCCACACCCCCGTTCCCCCTGCCCACAGCACCTCCGACCACAGGCCGGACACCGATAAACCATGAACACCCTGACCGCCCGCCAGCGCTGGACCGGCCTCGCCGTCCTCGTCCTGGCCGTGACCGTGGTCGCCCTCGACGCGACCGTCCTCTCCCTCGCCATCCCGTCGATCAGCGAGACGCTGCGCCCCAGCGGCACCCAGCTGCTCTGGATCGGCGACTCCTACTCCTTCGTGCTGGCCGGCCTGCTGGTCAGCATGGGCGCCCTGAGCGACCGGATCGGCCGCAAGAAGCTGCTGCTGGCCGGGTCCGCCGCCTTCGGCGCCGCCTCCCTGCTGGCCGCCTACGCGCCGAGCCCCGGCTGGCTGATCCTGGCCCGCGCACTGCTCGGCGTGGCCGGGGCGACGATCATGCCCTCCACGCTGTCGCTGATCCGCAGTCTCTTCCCGGACGACCGGGAGCGGGCCACCGCGATCGGCATCTGGGGCGCGGCCGCCACCGCCGGCGCCGCCCTCGGACCGGTGGTCGGCGGGGTGCTGCTGGAGCACTTCTGGTGGGGTTCGGTGTTCCTGCTGAACATCCCGGTGCTGATCCTGCTGCTGGTGTCCGGCGCCTGGCTGCTGCCGGAGTCCAAGGACCCGAAGCCGGGCCACTGGGACGTGCTGAGCGTGCTGCTGTCGATGGTCGGCGTGATCGGCGTGGTGTACGCGATCAAGGAGGCCGCCGCGCACGGCCCGGACCGCTGGGACGTGCCGACCGCCTTCGTGCTGGGCGCCGCGGCGCTGTTCGTCTTCGTCCGCCGTCAGCTGCGGCTGGAGACCCCGCTGCTCGACGTCCGGCTGTTCCGCGACCGGCGGTTCACGGCGGCCGTCTCGGCCTCGCTGATCTCCCTGGTCGGGCTCTCCGGCGTGATCTTCGTGGTCTCGCAGTACCTCCAGCTGGTCCGCGGCTACCAGCCGCTCCAGGCGGGTCTGGCGGAGCTGCCGGCCTTCGCAGGCTCGGTGGTCGGCGGCCTGCTGACCGCCCTGATCGCCCGGCGCTTCGGCGCCCGCAAGACGCTGACGGTCTGCCTGCTGGCGATGGGTCTGGGCGTGGGCGTGCTCGGCTGGCTGGCCCAGGACACCGCCTACCTGCTGCTGGCCGCCTCCTTCCTGCTGGTCGGAACGGCCGAGGGCGTGGTCTACACGCTCGGCGCGGGCCTGGTGCTGAGCGCCGCGCCCGCCGACAAGGCCGGCGCCGCCTCGGCGGTCTCGGAGACGGCGTACGAGCTGGGCACCGCGCTCGGCATCGCGCTGGTGGGCTCGGTGGTCGGCTCGATCTACACGAGCGGGCTCTCGGTCCCGGCCGGGACCGACCCGGCGGCCGCCGCCCGGGCGGGCGAATCCCTGGGCGCGGCCGTCGAGACGGCGCAGGGCCTGCCGCCGGAGCTCGGCCACCCCTTGCTGGCGAGCGCCCGGGAGGCCTTCGTCCACGGCATGAACAACGCCGGACTGCTGGCCGCCGTCCTGCTGGTCGGTGCGGCCGTGATGGCCTGGTGGCTGCTGCGAGGGCTGTCCGACCCGAAGGCCGAGCCGGCGGCCGCGGCAGACGGCGTGGTCGACGCGCCGGCCGCGCAACCGAAGGTCGACGCGTAAGGGTGCACGAGAACGGCCGTTCCCCCGCGGGAACGGCCGTTCCCGTCTGCGGAACGATGGTTCTCTAGGCGGTCCCGAAGGGCAGCTCCAGCTCGGCCCAGACCACCTTGCCGTCCCGGGTGAGCCGGGTGCCCCAGCGCTGGGCCAGCTCGCTGACCAGGAACATGCCGCGCCCGCCCTCGTCCTGCTCGGCGAACGGGCGCAGCTGCGGGGTCTGGCCCCCGGCGTCGGAGACCTCCACGGTGAGCACCCGGTCGCGGAACAGCCGCAGCCTGCGCGGCGCGTCCGCGTGCAGCAGGGCGTTCGTGACCAGCTCGCTGACCAGCAGCTCCGCGTAGTCGGTGAGCGCCGACAGGCCCCAGGCCTCCAGGGTGGCGCGGGTGAAGCGGCGGGCCCTGCCGGGCAGCCTGCCTCCGCCGGACAGCGGCAGGGTGGCGATCCGGTCGGCGGGCAGCGGCAGCACCCGGGCCATGATCATCGCGATGTCGTCCTCGGTGCCGTCGGTGACCAGCGCCCCGAGGACGGCGTCGCAGCTCTCCTCCAGGGTCCGGCCGGGGCCGGCCAGGGTGCGGGCGAGCAGGTCGATCCCGGCGTCCAGGTCCTGGCCGCGCCGCTCGACCAGGCCGTCGGTGTAGAGCGCGACCATGCCGCCCTCGGGAATGGAGAACGCGATCGACTCGAAGGCCACCCCGCCGACGCCCAGCGGCACCCCGGGCGGCACCTCCACCCTGGCGGCGGTGCCGTCGGGGGCGACCCGGATCGGCGGCAGGTGCCCGGCCGAGGCGACCTGGACGGTGCGCTCCAGCGGGTCGTACACCGCACAGATGCAGGTGGCGAACTGGCCCTCGCCGATTCCCGAGGCGGTCTCGTCCAGTCGGGTGAGGACCTGCTCGGGCGGCATGTCGAGGGTGGCGAGGGTTCGGGCGACGGTACGCAGCTGGCCCATCGTGGCGGCGGCCCGGATGCCGTGGCCCATCACGTCGCCGACCACCAGGGCGACCCGCCCGCAGGACAGCGGTACCACGTCGAACCAGTCGCCGCCGACCTCGCTGACCACGCTGCTGGGCAGGTAGCGGTAGGCGATCTCCAGGCCGAGGGTGCGGTGCACCTCCTGCGGCAGCAGGCTGCGCTGGAGGGTGAGCGCGGTCTCCCGCTCGCGGCGGTAGAGCCGGGCGTTGTCGAGCGCCAGCGCGGTGCGGGCGACCAGTTCCTCGGCGAGGGCGACGTCGGCGGCGGTGAACGGCTCGGGGTTGCGCATACGGATGAACTCGGAGCCGCCGAGCACCATGCCCCGGGCGGTGATCGGCACCATCAGGTACGAGTGGATGCCCGCCGCCATCCCGGGGGCCACCCGGTCCTCACTGGAGACCAGTCCGCGCAGCACGTCCTCGTCCACGTTGGCGCGCAGCAGCGGCTTCCCGCTGCGCAGGCACTGGGTGTAGCTGCGGTCGGGAGCGTACTCAGAGGTCTCGCCGACCACGTCCACGGCGTGCGCGAGGCCGGTCTCGTAGGACTCCCCGACGGCGACGGCGCGCAGCGTGACGTTCCGGTCGGAGGGGATCACGGTGGGCTCGGCGCCGCGCAGCACCGGCTCCAGCAGGTCGACGGTGGCGAAGTCGGCGAACCTCGGGACGACGGCCTCGATCAGTTCCTCGGCGGTGCGCTGGAGGTCGAGGGTGGTGCCGATCCGGGCGGTCGCCTCGGCGATGGTGGCGAGCCGTTCCTGGGCACGGGCGGCGCGGGCCTCGGCCTGGAAGCGCTCGGTGACGTCGATGATCGAGGAACAGACCCCGAAGATCCGGCCGGTGGAGTCCGCCAGCCGGAAGTAGGAGGCCGACCAGGCACGGTCCCGCCTGGGATCGCCGGGGACCCGGCCGTGCGAGCGGGCGTCCACCACGGGCTTGCCGGTCTTCAGCACCTGGCGCATGATCTGCTCGATCTCGGTGCTGTTGATGCCGGGCAGCACCGCGGATATCCGGCGGCCGAGGTGGGCGGCGACCGGCACCCCGTTCATCCGGGCGAGCGCCTCGTTGATCCGGATGTAGCGCAGCTCGGTGTCGTAGACGGCCATACCGATCGGCGAGCGGCCGAAGATGCCGTCCAGTACCGCGAGGTCGGCCTCGACGGCGTGCAGGGCGCGGGTGTCGGAGGCGGTGGCGAGCAGCAGCAGGGTGCCGGCCGGGCCGGCGATCGGGTAGGTGCGGAACTCCAGGTCGACCTTGTGGCCGTCGCGGTGGCGCACCGGGAAGACGCCGGACCATCCGCTGCTGCCCATGATCCGCTGGAAGAGGCCGAGCACCTCGGAGCGGTCGGACTCGTCGGTGAGCAGCTGGGCGGCGTAGCTGCCGACGGCCTCCTCGGCGGAATAGCCGAGCAGGGCCTCGGCGTCCTCGCTCCAGTGCAGGATCAGTCCGTCGTCCTGGAGCAGCGCCGTCGCGAGCGGGACGAGCCGATGGCCTTCGGGGCGGGCGCCCTCGGGACGTGCCTCGGCATCGCCCGGTGCCGGGTCGGCGGCGGTCGCGTCCCACTCGTGTCCGTGCATGATCAGGCAGCACCCCGGTTCGGCTCGTGCCCGGCCGGGTGGGCCTCGCGGTCCGTGCCGGCCGGGGTTCTTCTCCAGACTGCACGGACATCGGCCGCCCGGCGACCCCTTGGTCAGGGGGTTTCCGGCCGCTCCGGGTGTACGGGCGTCATGGGCGTACCGGCCGCAGCGTACTCTCCAGAACGGCCGCCCACTGCCGGATCACTCCGGAACGTCGGTGACTGTCGTCGGTGAGCAGGTTGGCGAGGCCCAGTCCGCGGGCGAGGTCCAGCGTGGCCTGCACCGATTCGCGCACCCCGGGGCGGTTCTCGTCGGCGTCCAGGAACTCCACGGCGGCCCGGTGGGCCTCCCGTCCGACATGGCCCTCCAGGGCGATGATCCGCTCGCGCAGCGCCTCCTCGGTGGCGGCGGCGGTCCACAGGTGCAGGGCGGCGCGGAACAGCGGGCCGGTGTAGAGGCGCACGATCATGTCGACCACGGCCAGGGTGCGGTCCGGCCCGGCGGTCGGCAGCTCGTCCGCGTGGGCGCGGACGGCTGCCAGCCGCTCGGCGGTGACGTGCTCGACGGCCGCGGTGAAGAGGTCCTCGCGGGTCGGGAAGTGGTGCTGGGCCGCGCCCCGGGAGACCCCGGCCCGCTCGGCAACGACGGCGACGGTGGAGCCGTGCCAGCCGAGCTCGGCCAGGCAGTCCACGGCCGCCGCGAGCAGCCGGGCCCTGGTCGCTCGGCTGCGGTCCTGCTGCGGGGTGCGGGCGGCGGGGTGGCTGGTCATGGCGGCGGGCGGTTCCTGTTCCGGTCGGGGCGCGGCGGGTCCCCGTCGGGGCGCGACGGGAAGATCCTCACAGACGGGCGCCGGTCTTCGGCCGCCGGGGTGGGCCCCGGCCGGTCAGCGGACGGCGGCGCGCCCGGCCTCGCGGGCGCGCAGTTCACGGCGGAGGATCTTGCCGGCCGCGGACTTGGGGACGGCATCCACGAACTCCACCGCGCGGACCTTCTTGTACGGGGCGACGTGTCCGGCGACGTACCCGGTGACCTCCTCCGCGGTGAGGCCGCTGCCCGGGGCACGGACCACGAAGGCCTTGGGGCACTCGGTCCCCTCGGCGTCCGGGACCCCGATCACGGCGGCGTCGGTGATCTGCGGGTGGCCGAGCAGGACGGCCTCCAGCTCCGCGGGGGCCACCTGGTAGCCCTTGTACTTGATCAGCTCCTTGACCCGGTCGACGATGTGCAGGTAGCCGCGCTCGTCCACGAAGCCGACGTCGCCGGTGTGCAGCCAGCCCTCGGCGTCGACCACCGCCGCGGTCTCGGAGGGGCGGCCGAAGTAGCCCTTCATCACCTGCGGGCCGCGGATCAGCAGCTCGCCGCGCTCGCCGGGCCCGAGGTCGTCGTCGGAGCCGTCCAGGGCGGCGATCCGCAGCTCGGTGGAGGGGACCATCCGGCCGACCGAGCCGGGCGGCGGGTCGCCCTCGCGCGGGGAGACGACGTGGGTGACCGGGGAGAGCTCGGTCATGCCGTAGCCCTGGAGCAGGTGCGGCAGGCCCAGGCGACGGGCGCAGGCGTTGGCGAGTTCGTGGTCCAGTGGGGCGGCGGCGCACAGCAGGTACTCGACGGAGGAGAGGTCGTACTGCTCCACGATCGGGTGCCGGGCCAGCGCGAGGGCGATCGGCGGGGCGACCACCAGCGCCTGCACCCGGTGTTCCTGGACCGCGTGGCAGAACTGCTCCAGGTCGAAGCGGGGCAGCACGACCACGGTGGCGCCGCAGCGCAGCGGCTGGTTGAGCAGCGCGGCCAGTCCGTAGATGTGGAAGAACGGCAGGACGGCGAGCACCCGTTCGCCCTCGGCGGGGCGGTAGAGGGCGTCGCACTGGGCGAGGTTGGTGGCGATCGAGCGGTGGGTGAGCATCACGCCCTTGGGCAGGCCGGTGGTGCCGCTGGAGTACGGCAGCACGGCGATGTCCTCGCCGGGGTCGATGGCGACCTCGGGGGCGGGACCGGTGGCGGCCAGCAGGTCGGTGATCGAGCGGTGGCCCTCGGCGCCGTCCAGGACGACGATCTCGGCCAGCGGGCGGCCCTGTTCGGCGAGCAGTTCGGCAGCCGCACGGGCGGTCGGCAGGAAAGAGGAGACGGTGACCAGCCAGCGGGCGCCGCTGTCGCGCAGCTGGCCGGCCAGATCGACGGGCGTGGCGAAGGAGGAGACCGTGGTGACGGTGGCGCCTGCCCTGGTCGCGCCGTAGTAGGCCATCGGGTAGGTGGTCGAGTTGGGGCTGAAGAGGGCGACGACGTCACCGCGGCGCACGCCTGTCTCGGCCAGCCCGGCGGCCACCCGCTCGACGGCGGCGGCGAGTTGGGCGTAGCTGATGGTCTCGCCGGTGAGGCCGTCGATCAGGGCCGGCCGGTCGCCGTGCCTCTCCGCGGCGCCGAGCACCGCTTCGTGGATCGGCAGGTCGACCACGGGGACGTCGGGGAACTCGCTTCGGAACACCAAGGTGAGCCTCCAGTAAGGAAGTTGACGCAGCAACAAAACCGGTGCGCAATTCGGTGCGGGGCGCGTTCAGGAGCATACGGACAGTCAGGGGCCTGGCTCGGCCATTGTGGGGAACCGGGGGTGGAGCATGCGTGGCGCGGTCGGTCCCGGGGAGCGCCTGACAGCACCGCGAGGACCGGCGCACGGCGGTGCTCGCCGTGGACTCCGTCCGGGTGTTCCCGAAGCGGGACTTCCCGGACGCGCCGGTCCACGGCGCCACCGACCGCGCCGGGCCGCGGCCGGTCACCTGCGGCGGCAGGCTCGACCCGCCGCACCGGATGTCAGGACGACACCACGGCGTTCACTCACCTGAGTGCGGCTCGGTCACTCAGTACGACTTGGGCAGACCGAGGGTGTGCTGGGCCACGTAGTTGAGCACCATCTCGCGGCTGACCGGGGCGACCCGGCCGACCCGGGTGGCGGCCAGCAGCGCGCCCAGCCCGTACTCCTGGGTCAGACCGTTGCCGCCGAGGGTCTGCACCGCCTGGTCGACCGTACGGGCGGCGGCCTCGCCGGCGGCGTACTTGGCCATGTTGGCGGCCTCCCCGGCGGCGAGGTCCTCGCCCGCGTCGTAGAGCAGCCCGGCCTTCTGGGTCATCAGCCGGGCCAGCTCGATCTCCACCGCGCACTGGGCGAGCGGGTGGGCCAGGCCCTGGTGGGCTCCGATCGGGGTGGACCAGACGGTGCGGGTCTTCGCGTACTCGACCGCCTTGCCGAGGGCCTGGCGGGCGAGGCCGAGCGAGAAGGCGGCGGTGAGGATGCGCTCGGGGTTGAGGCCGGCGAAGAGCTGGAGCAGGCCCGCGTTCTCGTCGCCGACCAGGGCGTCGGCGGGCAGCCGGACGTCGTCCAGGAAGACCTGAAACTGCTTCTCCGGGGCGACGATCTCCATCGGGATCGCCCGGTACTCGAATCCGGGGGTCTCGCGCGGGACGACGAACAGGCAGGGCTTCAGCTTGCCGGTGCGCGCGTCCTCGGTGCGGGCCACGAACAGCACCGCGTCGGCGTGGTCGATGCCGGAGACGAAGACCTTGCGGCCGGTCAGCACCCAGTCGTCACCGTCCCGGCGGGCGACGGTGGAGATCCGGTGCGCGTTGGACCCGGCGTCCGGTTCGGTGATGCCGAAGGCCATCTTGCGACTGCCGTCGGCCAGGCCGGGCAGCCAGCGGCGCTTCTGCTCCTCGGTGCCGTAGCGGGCGATCACGGTACCGCAGATCGCCGGGGAGACGATGAGCAGCAGCAGCGGGCAGCCGGCGGTGCCGAGTTCCTCCAGGACGATGGCGAGGTCGGTGATGCCGCCGCCCCCGCCGCCGTACTCGGCGGGCAGGTTGACGCCGAGGTAGCCGGCCTTGCCGGCCTCCGCCCACAGTTCCTCGGCGGGCTCGCCGGCCCGGGCCTTGGCGAGGTAGTAGGCGGAGCCGTAGCGGCGGCCGAGGTCGCCGACGGCCCGGCGCAGGGTCTGGCGTTCGGGGGTCTCCAGGAGCTGACTGCCGATGCTGGACATTCGGGTCCTTCCTCAGGCTTCGGTGGGCTGGACAACGGCCAGCAGGGTGCCGGTTTCGACCTGCCGGCCGGGGGTGACGCGCAGTTCGACGAGGGTTCCGTCGGCCGGGGCGGCGACGCGGTGCTCCATCTTCATCGCCTCCAGCACCAGGAGCGGCTGGCCGGCGGTGACGGGGTCCCCGACGGCGGCGACGACCCGGACGACGGTGCCGGGCATCGGGGCGAGCAGCGCCCCGGGGTCGGTGCGGACAGTGGGGTCGGGGAAGCGCGGCAGGGCGGTGAGCGCGGTGCCGCCGGCCGGGGTGTCGACGTGCACCCGGTCTCCGTACCGGGCGACGCGGTAGGTGCGCCGGAGCCCGTCCTCGGACAGCACGACCCGGTCCGGCGCCGCCTCGACGAGTTCGACCTCCGGGTGGTCCTCGGCCAGCAGGCCGCTGCGGGTGTGCCGGTAGCGGACCGCCGACTCGGTGCCGTCCTCGGCCCGGTAGCACTTGAGCTGCGGCTGGGAGGGCAGGTTGCGCCAGCCGGAGGGCAGGGCGCCGCGGCGGCCCGCGGCGTCGGCGAGGGCGGCGGCCAGCGCGGCGCGTTCGACGCCCTTGGTGTCCGGGGCGGTGAGTTCGGCCGTGTGCTCGGCCAGGAAACCGGTGTGCAGGTCCGCGGCCAGGAAGGCCGGGTGGCGCAGCGCGCGGACCAGCAGCTCCCGGTTGGTGGCCGGGCCGTGGATGCGGGCGCGGGCGAGCGCGTCGGCGAGCCGACGGGCGGCGGCGTCGCGGGTGGGCGCCCAGGCGATCACCTTGGCGAGCATCGCGTCGTAGTGCGGGGTGATCTCGCTGCCCGCCTCCACGCCGGAGTCCAGCCGGAGCCCGGTGCCGGTGAACTCCTGGTACGGCAGCGCGAGTTCGAGCCGGTGCAGGGTACCGGTGGCGGGCTGCCAGTCCTTGGCCGGGTCCTCGGCGTAGAGCCGGGCCTCGATCGCGTGGCCGCGGGGGGCCGGGGGCTCGGGCGGCAGCTGCGCGCCCTCGGCGACGGCGAGTTGCAGCGCCACCAGGTCCAGGCCGGTGACCGCCTCGGTGACCGGGTGTTCGACCTGGAGGCGGGTGTTCATCTCCAGGAAGAAGAACCGGCCGTCCTCGGCGAGCAGGAACTCGGCGGTGCCGGCGCCCGTGTAGCCGATCGCCCTGGCCGCGTCGCGGGCCGCCGCGTGCAGTTCGGCGCGGACCTCCGCCGGCAGGCCGGGGGCCGGGGCCTCCTCGATCACCTTCTGGTGCCGCCGTTGCAGCGAGCAGTCGCGGTCGCCGACCGCCCAGACGGTGCCGTGGGCGTCGGCCAGCAGCTGGACCTCGACGTGCCGCCCGGCGGGCAGGTAGCGCTCGCAGAACACCTCGTCCGATCCGAAGGCCTTGGCCGCCTCGGCGCGGGCGGCCGCCAGTTCGCCGGGGAGGTCCGCCAGGCTCCGGACGACGCGCATGCCGCGCCCGCCGCCGCCCGCCGCGGCCTTGACCAGCAGCGGCAGGTCCGTCTCGGTGGGCTCGGTGAGCGCGCCCAGCACCGGCACCCCGGCCTCGGCCATCAGGCGCTTGGCGGCGGTCTTGGAGCCCATCGCGGCGATCGCGGCCGGCGGCGGGCCGACCCAGACCAGGCCGGCGTCCAGCACCGCCTGCGCGAAGTCGGCGCTCTCGGACAGGAACCCGTACCCGGGGTGGACGGCGTCGGCCCCGGCGGCCAGCGCGGCCCGGACGATCAGGTCGGCGCGCAGGTAGGTGTCGGCGGGCGCGGCACCGGGCAGCTGGACGGCCGCGTCGGCCTCGCGCACGTGCGGGGCGCTGGCGTCCGGATCGGAGTGGACGGCGGTGGTCGCGACGCCGAGCTCCCGGCAGGTGCGGAAGACCCGGCGGGCGATCTCGCCCCGGTTGGCGACCAGCAGGTTGGTGATCGAAGTCCTGGAAGTCATCACGCGTTCCCTCACAGTCGGAAGACGCCGTAGCCACGCGCACCCTCGACCGGCGCGTTGTGGATCGCGGACAGACACAGGCCGAGCACCGTACGGGTGTCGCGCGGGTCGATGACGCCGTCGTCGTAGAGCCGGCCGGAGAGGAACACCGGCAGCGACTCGGCCTCGATCTGCTGCTCGACCATCGCGCGGATCGCCGCGTCCGCGTCCTCGTCGTACGGCTGTCCCTTCGCCGCGGCGGACTGCCGGGCGACGATCGACAGCACCCCGGCGAGCTGTTGCGGGCCCATCACCGCGGACTTGGCGCTCGGCCAGGCGAACAGGAAGCGCGGCTCGAAGGCGCGGCCGCACATGCCGTAGTGGCCGGCCCCGTACGAGGCGCCCATCAGCACCGACAGGTGCGGGACGGTGGAGTTGGCGACCGCGTTGATCATCATCGCGCCGTGCTTGATGATGCCGCCCTGCTCGTAGTCCTTGCCGACCATGTAGCCGGTGGTGTTGTGCAGGAAGAGCAGCGGGGTGTTGCGCTGGTTCGCCAGCTGGATGAACTGGGCGGCCTTCTGGGACTCCTGGCTGAACAGCACGCCCTGCGCGTTGGCCAGGATGCCGACCGGGTAGCCGTGGAGGCGGGCCCAGCCGGTGGCCAGGCTGGTGCCGTAGAGCGGCTTGAACTCGTCGAAGTCGGAGCCGTCGACGATCCGGGCGATCACCTCGCGCGGGTCGAAGGGCACCTTGAGGTCGCCGGGGACGATGCCCAGCAGCTCCTCCTCGTCGTGCTTCGGCGGCTCGGCCAGCGGGTCCGGTCCGGGGCCGGGCTTGCGGTGGTCGAGCCGGGCGACGATCCGGCGGGCGATCCGCAGGGCGTCCGCCTCGTCCGTCGCCACGTGGTCGGCCAGGCCGGAGGTGCGGGCGTGCATCTCGGCGCCGCCGAGCGACTCGTCGTCGGCCTCCTCGCCGGTGGCCATCTTCACCAGCGGCGGGCCGCCGAGGAAGACCTTGGCCCGCTCCTTGACCAGGACGGTGTGGTCGGACATGCCGGGCACGTAGGCACCGCCGGCCGTCGAGTTGCCGAACACCACGGCCACGGTGGGGATTCCGGCGGCGGAGAGCCGGGTGAGGTCGCGGAACAGGGCTCCGCCGGGGATGAAGATCTCCTTCTGGCTGGGCAGGTCGGCGCCGCCGGACTCGACCAGGTTCACCAGCGGGAGGCGGTTGCGCAGCGCGATCTCGTTGGCCCGCAGGGCCTTGCGCAGCGTCCAGGGGTTGCTGGCGCCGCCGCGCACGGTCGGGTCGTTCGCGGTGATCACGCACTCGACGCCCTCGATCACCCCGATTCCGGTGACCAGTGCGGCGCCGACCGGGTGGTCGCTGCCCCAGGCGGCCAGCGGGGACAGCTCCAGGAACGGCGAGTCCTGGTCGACCAGCAGCTCGATCCGTTCGCGGGCCGGCAGCTTGCCGCGCTTCCGGTGGCGGTCCAGGTACTTGGGGCCGCCTCCGGCCAGGGCCTTGGCGTGTTCGGCGTCCAGGTCGGCCAGCTTGGCGAGCATCGCGGCGCGGTGCTCGCCATACTCGGGCCCGGCCGGGTCGACGCGGGTGGGCAGGACGGTCACAACAGGACCTCCGGAATGTCGAGGTGGCGGGCGCGCAGCCACTCCCCGAGAGCCTTGGCCTGCGGGTCGAAGCGGTGCCGGGCGGCGACGCCCTCGCCGAGCAGGCCGGTGAGGGTGAAGTTGACCGCGCGCAGGTTCGGCAGCAGGTGCCGGGTGACGGGCAACTCTGCCGTCTCGGGGAGGAGTTCGCGCAGTCTTTCGACGGTGAGGGCGTGCGCCAGCCAGCGCCAGCCGTCCTCGGAGCGGGCCCAGACGCCGAGGTTGGCGTCCCCGCCCTTGTCCCCGCTGCGGGCGCCGGCCACCAGGCCGAGCGGGGCCCGCCGGGTGGGGCCGGCCGGCAGCGGCTCGGGCAACTCGCCCTCCACCGGGTGGTTCTGGGCGGTGACGGGCGGCGGGGGTACGGCGATCCGGCGGCCGTCCGGCAGGACGGCGGTGTGCTCGACGGCCTTCGCGTCGACGTGTGCGGCACTGAACACCCCGTACGGAGCGCCCGGTCCTGGTGGGGCGGTGAGGTGGAAGCCCGGGTACCCGGCCAGACCCAACTCGACCGCGGCCTTGCCGAGTTCGCGGCCGACCTTGGCCGGGTCCGGGTCGCGGGCGGCCAGCCGGAGCAGGGCGGAGGCGGACTCCTCGGTCGGGGCGTCCGGATGGTCGGTGCGGGCCAGTGTCCAGCGCAGTTCGGCGGGACGGACGCCGGGCGGCAGGGCGTCGGCGAACTGCCGCCGCACCAGGGCGGCCTTGGCCTCGATGTCCAGGCCGGTGAGGACGAACACCACCTCGTTGAGGTGGCCACCGAGCCGGTTGAGGCCCGCCTTCAGGGTGGGCGGCGGGGCCTCGCCGCGCACGCCGTCGATCCGGACCCGGTCCGGGCCCTCCTCGGCGAGCCGTACGGTGTCCAGCCGGGCCGTGACGTCCGGGCCGAGGTAGTGCGGTCCACCGGTCTCGTACAGGAGTTGGGCGGTGACGGTGCCGGCGGTGACGGCGCCGCCGGTGCCCGGGTGCTTGGTGATCACGCTGGAGCCGTCGGCGTGCAGTTCGGCGAGCGGGAAGCCGGGGCGGGTCACGTCGTGCTCACGGAAGAAGGCGTAGTTGCCGCCGGTCGCCTGGGCGCCGCACTCCAGGACATGGCCGGCCACCACGGCGCCGGCCAGGGCGTCCAGGTCCTCCGGGGTCCAGCCGAAGTGGGCGATCCCGGGACCGACGACCAGTGCCGCGTCCGTCACCCGGCCGGTCACCACCACGTCGGCGCCGCCGGCCAGGCAGGCCGCGATGCCGAACCCGCCGAGGTAGGCGTTGGCGGCCAGCAGGCCCTCGGGCAGGCCCAGTTCGGCCCGGCGCGGGAGCAGGTCGTCGCCCTCGACGTGGGCGACGGCCGCCTCGATGCCGAGCCGCCGGGCCAGCGCGCGCAGCTCCTCGGCGAGCCGGGCCGGGTTGAGGCCGCCCGCGTTGACCACGATCTTCACGTCGCGCTCGCGGGCCAGCCCGAGGCACTCCTCCATCTGGCGCAGGAAGGTCCGGGCGTAGCCGAGCGACGGATCCTTCAGCCGGTCCCGGGCCAGGATCAGCATGGTCAGCTCGGCCAGGTAGTCCCCGGTGAGCACGTCCAGCGGCCCGCCGGTGAGCATCTCCCGCATCGCGGCGAAGCGGTCCCCGTAGAACCCCGAGGCGTTGCCGATCCGCAGTACCGCGCTGTCGCGCACCAATGCTCCTCCCCTGCCGGTGAGTTGACCGCGCCCGGACGGGCGCCGCCGGGCAGCAGCGTGGCACTGCCCGGAGAAAAAAGCAATCACGCTTGCTTGTTTCTTCGAATCCGGTCCCCGCGCGGACCGATCGGCTCCAGAAGACGCCAGCCACCACTTCCAACTCACGCAACCACCTGCACGACCCGCACACCCTCCCGCCAACTGCGGCTTCCGGTCACATCGGCGACGGGGTGCGCCGAAATCCGGTTGACCCACGGTGAAGGATGGGGAGCGTGATTTCCCGGGAGCGAGCGGTCGAGCTGGTCGAGTCCTGTCTGGAGCGGGAGCGGCCGACCTGGGCATGGGCGAGGCTGATCCCGGCGCTGGCCGTCTACGCGGTCGAGGAGCGGTCCGTCGGGTGGCTCGTCTACTGGACCTCGGCGCCGGGTGCCCGCGACCCCGCGCTGCGCGGGAACCTCCTCGGCGGCCCCTACCTGGTCGACCGGGAGGACGGGAGCATCCACTTCGTCCCCGGCACCGATTGGAGCGATGCCTGGGAGGAGGACTACCTCCGGCAGGTCAAGGGCATCAGGACGCCCGATCCCCTCGCCGCGGACGTCCGGCGCCTCGCGCACTCCGTCGGGACCGCCGCCGCCATGCAACACCTGCGCAAGAACGCCCCGCGGATGAGCCTGCAGCAGGCCAGGACGTACGTGACGATCACCAGGGACGGGAGTGAACCGCCCGAGGAGCTGGCGAGCCTCACCCGCACGCCCGACCGATGGGGCCCGGGCCCCATCGAGACGCTGGCGGGCCCGGTCCGGTAGCAGCCCGACCGTACGCCGCGGTCGAGCCGCAGCCGGGGCGGATCGGCAGGGGATTCGGCCGCGCGGCCGCCCCGGCAGCTCCACGGCGGAATGCCGGGAAGTTGCCGGTTGCCGTGCCGCTGACCAGCAAACCGGCAGGTAAAGGGACCCCAGAAGGTATGTGGGGCACAACCATTGACCCGGAGTCAGCGACTCCGGAAAGATCCGCGACCATGACTACGCGCGTAACCCTTCTGTCACGGTGGCTGATCGCCCCGCTGCGGTGGGCGGCCCTGTTGTCGCTCCTGGTGTCGGTCGGAGTGTTCTTCGCCGGCGCCGGGGCGGCCCAGGCGGCGCCCGCCTGCGGGGTCCTCTCCACCGGCGCGGCGCCGCAGGCGACCGCAGCCGTCCGCTCCGCCTGCGGGCTGATCGGCACCCCGTACTCGTGGGGCGGCGGCCACGGCTCGCAGCCCGGCCCGACGTACGGCCTCTGCGACCCCTCCAACGGCGCCCCCAACGACTGCAACGTCCGTGGCCTGGACTGCTCCGGCATGGTCCGCTACGCGTACTACCTGGCGGTCGGCGAGGACGTCATCAACGGCACCACCCGGACCCAGTGGCCGACCTCCCGGGCGGTCGCCCGGTACTACCGGGCGGACGGAACCGCACCGCTGCTCCCCGGCGACCTGGTGTACTTCGGCAACACCGCCTCCACCATCCACCACGTCGCGATGTACCTCGGGCAGGGCTGGATCGCCGAGGCCCCCTACTCCGGCGGCTACGTCCAGGTGGCGGCGCTCTCCTCGCACGGCGACTACTACGGCGCCATCCGGCTGTACGGCGCCGGCGGCGGCTCCACGACGCCGCCGACCACCCCGCCCCCGTCGAACAGCGGCCAGTACTGGGTGGACACCAACGCCAACGCGCCGGTGTACGGCTCCCCGACGTCCACCACCAGCACGGGCACGCTGTACCAGGGCACGAACTACGTCTTCTGCAAGGCCTGGGGCCGCGAGGTCTCCAACGGCAGCGCCTACAACCACTGGTGGCTGAAGACCGACCCGGACGTGGGCCCCGGCGGGCAGTGGGTGTCCGCGTACTACCTCTCCCGGTGGGGCAACGACGTGGCCAAGGACAACAACGGCACGACCATCCCCGACTGCCCGGGCGGCGGCACCCCGCCCGCCACCGGGAAGTACTGGGTGGACACCTTCGCCAACGCGAGCGTCTACGCCTCGCCGACCTCCACCAACGCCACCGGGACGCTGTACCAGGGGACCAACTACGTCTTCTGCAAGGCCTGGGGCCGCGAGGTGTCGAACGGCAGCAGCTACAACCACTGGTGGCTGAAGACGGACGCGGACGGCGGCCCGACCGGCCAGTGGGTGTCCGCGTTCTACCTGTCGCGATGGGGCAACGACACGGCCAAGGACAACAACGGCACGACCATCCCCGACTGCTAGCAGGCAGCCCGACCGTGCTGGTCCCGACCACCGCCGAGGTGGACGCGACCAGCACGGTCGCGTTCTCCCGGAGCGGTCGCACGGACCGATCAGGATTCGAGAAGCGCCCGGCCCCGGTGCGCGCCTAGCGTTGCAGTCATGAGCGACATCACCATTCACTGGACCTTCCTCCCGCACACCGACCCCGAGGCCTCCCTGGCCTTCTACCGCGACCTGCTCGGCTTCGAGGTGCGCAACGACGTCGGCGGCGGCCCGATGCGCTGGATCACCGTCGGCCCCGTCGGCCAGCCCGACGTCTCCCTGGTGCTGGAGCCGGCCTCCGCCGACCCGGGCCGCACCGAGGAGGAGCAGCGGACCATCACCGAGATGATGGCCAAGGGCACCTACGCCCGGCTCGTCCTGGGCACCCGCGACCTCGACGGCGTCTACGACCGGCTGAAGTCCGGCGGCGCCGAGCTGGTCCAGGAGCCGACCGAGCAGCCGTACGGCGTCCGCGACTGCGCGTTCCGCGACCCGGCGGGCAACATGGTCCGCTTCAACGAGGTGGGCTGAGCCCACAGGCACCGGGGCCCGCCCCGCCCGCCCGCCGGCCGTACCCGGAACCCGTTCGATCCCGGCCGGATCGATGGTTGGATCGAAGGGTTCGAGCACACCGACGGCGGCCGTGGGGCGGGCCTGCCCGACCCCGCCCACCCCGAAGACCGCCGAGAGCCAGGGAGCGAAGAGAACGATGCCCAAGCGGACGGACACCCAGCCGCACGTCGCCGACAGCCACGACCTGATCCGCGTGCACGGCGCACGCGAGAACAACCTCAAGGACGTCAGCGTCGACATCCCCAAGCGCCGGCTGACGGTGTTCACCGGGGTCTCCGGCTCGGGCAAGAGCTCGCTGGTCTTCGACACCGTCGCCGCCGAGTCCCAGCGGCTGATCAACGAGACCTACAGCGCCTTCGTCCAGGGCTTCATGCCCACCCTGGCCCGCCCCGAGGTGGACGTCCTCGAAGGCCTGACCACCGCGATCATCGTCGACCAGCAGCGGATGGGCGCCGACCCGCGCTCCACCGTCGGCACCGCCACCGACGCCAACGCGATGCTGCGCATCCTGTTCAGCCGCCTCGGCACCCCGCACATCGGCTCCCCCAAGGCCTTCTCCTTCAACGTCCCGTCGATCAGCGGCGCCGGCGCCGTCACCGTCGAGCGCGGCGGCAAGACGGTCAAGGAGCGGCGCAGCTTCAGCATCACCGGCGGCATGTGCCCGCGCTGCGAGGGCCGCGGCACCGTCTCGGACATCGACCTCACCCAGCTGTTCGACGACAGCAAGTCGATCTCCGAGGGAGCGATCACCATCCCCGGCTGGAAGACCGACAGCTGGTGGACGGTCGGCGTCTACGCCAACTCGGGCTTCCTCGACCCGGACAAGCCGATCCGCAGGTACACCAAGAAGGAGATGCAGGACTTCCTCCACCGGGAGCCGACCAAGGTCAAGGTCAAGGGTGTCAACCTCACCTACGAGGGCCTGATCCCCAAGATCCAGAAGTCCATGCTGTCCAAGGACAAGGACGCGCTGCAGCCGCACATCCGGGCCTTCGTGGAGCGGGCTGTGACCTTCACCACCTGCCCCGACTGCGAGGGCACCCGGCTCAGCGCGGCGGCCCGCTCCTCCAGGATCGCCGGGATCAGCATCGCCGACGCCTGCGCGATGCAGATCAGCGACCTCGCCGCCTGGGTCCGTGACCTCGACGAGCCCTCGGTGGCGCCGCTGCTCGGCACGCTCCGGCAGGCCCTCGACTCCTTCGTGGAGATCGGCCTCGGCTACCTCTCGCTCGACCGCCCCTCCGGCACCCTCTCCGGCGGCGAGGCGCAGCGGGTCAAGATGATCCGCCACCTCGGCTCCTCGCTCACCGACACCACCTACGTCTTCGACGAGCCCACCACCGGCCTGCACCCGCACGACATCGACCGGATGAACCGGCTGCTGCTGCGCCTGCGGGACAAGGGCAACACCGTGCTGGTGGTGGAGCACAAGCCGCAGACCATCGCGATCGCCGACCACGTGGTCGACCTCGGCCCCGGGGCCGGTACGGCGGGCGGCGCGGTCTGCTACGAGGGCGACGTCGAGGGGCTGCGCACCAGCGGCACGGTGACCGGCCGCCACCTGTCCGACCGCACGGCGCTGCGCGAGGCCGTACGGAAGCCGACCGGCACCCTGGAGATCCGCGGCGCGAACACCCACAACCTGCGGGACGTGGACGTGGACGTCCCGCTCGGGGTGCTCACGGTGGTGACGGGGGTGGCGGGGTCCGGCAAGAGCTCGCTGATCCACGGCTCGCTGTGTCGACGGTCGGGGGCCCGCGAGGAAGGCGTGGTCTCCGTCGACCAGGGTGCGATCAAGGGCTCCCGACGCAGCAACCCGGCCACCTACACCGGGCTGCTCGACCCGATCCGCAAGGCCTTCGCCAAGGCCAACGACGTGAAGCCGGCCCTGTTCAGCGCCAACTCCGAGGGCGCCTGCCCGACCTGCAACGGCGCCGGGGTGGTCTACACGGACCTGGCGATGATGGCCGGGGTGGCCACCACCTGCGAGGACTGCGAGGGCAAGCGGTACCAGCCGGCGGTGCTGGAGTACCACCTGGGCGGGCGGGACATCGCCGAGGTGCTGGCGATGTCGGTGACCGAGGCGGAGGAGTTCTTCGGCTCCGGCGAGGCGAGGCTCCCGGCCGCGCACCGCATCCTGGAGCGGCTGGCCGACGTCGGCCTCGGCTACCTCAGCCTCGGCCAGCCGCTCACCACGCTTTCCGGCGGCGAGCGGCAGCGGCTCAAGCTGGCCACCCACATGGCGGACAAGGGCGGCGTCTACGTGCTGGACGAACCGACCACCGGCCTGCACCTGGCCGACGTCGAGCAGCTGCTCGGACTGCTGGACCGGCTGGTCGAGTCCGGCAAGTCGGTCATCGTGATCGAGCACCACCCGGCCGTGATGGCGCACGCCGACTGGATCATCGACCTCGGCCCTGGGGCCGGCCACGACGGCGGCCGGGTGGTCTTCGCGGGCACCCCGGCCGAGCTGGTCGCCGCCCGGTCCACGCTGACTGGCGAGGCGCTGGCCCAGTACCTGGGCTGAGCCGCGGGCCCTCCCGCCGGGCCGGTCAGTCCAGCGGGAGGGCCATCTCCAGGATCCGCGCCGAGGCGTCCAGCACGTACGGCGTCGCCTCCCCCGTGAAGGCGAACCCGCGCCGCAGGTAGAAGGCGGCGGCACGGGGGTTCGCCTCGTGCACTCCGAGCAGCACCCGCCCGGCGCCCCGGACCCGTGCCCAGGCGAGCACCGCGTCCAACAGGGCGTCGGCGACTCCGCGCCCGCGGCCGCGGTGCGCCGGGTCCACCCAGACGCCGATCAGGTCGAGCGCGCCGGCCTGCGCCCGGTTCGGGACGGACAGCATGGTGCCGACCCACTCCCCCGCGGCGTCCACGGCGACCAGGCCGAGCCGGTCCGGCTCGTTGACCCAGTCGCACCGGGCCCGCCACTCGCCCTCGCCGTGGCGGCTCGCGCTCTCGTGGGTCTCGCCGAAGGCCAGGGGCGTGTCGAGGAGTTGGGCCAGCCGCACCTTCCGCAGGCGCTGCCAGTCGGTACGCCCGATCCGCTCGATCCGGTACTCCATCGACATCGACTTCCCCGTCACACGACGCTGCCTCCGCCGCCGGTGATCACCGGTGGCGGAGGCAGGATAGCCGTGACCCGGAACTACGGCTTGATGCGGACCACCTGCGGGTCGTGGTCGCTGGCCTGCTGGGCGAACTCGGCGTTGATGTGCACCACGTCGTACTTGGCGTAGCCGACCTCGGGGCTGACCAGGATGTGGTCCAGCACCTGCGAGTTGCCCTGGTAGACGTACGAGTACTGCTCGGTCTCCGGCAGCTCGTTCACCAGGTCGCGCAGCACGCCGTCCTTGGTGAGCGCGGCGAGCGCGGGCGAGAACTGGTAGTCGTTGAAGTCGCCTAGGGAGACGACCTTGGCCTCCTTGTCGGCGGCCAGCAGCTTGGCGACGAAGGCCTGCTCGACGGTGGCCTGCTTGATCCGCTGCACCTCGGAGCTGCGGGTCGGCTGCTGGAACCGGCTGTCGATGCCCTGGTCGCCACCCTTGCTGTTGAAGTGGTTGGCGATCACGAAGACCTTCTTGCCCCGGAAGGAGAACTGACCGACCAGCGGCTTGCGGCTGTTGGTCCAGGCCTCGTCGGTGGGCTCGATCCGGCCGGGCGAGGCGGTCAGTGCGGCGCCCGCGCCGGTGCCGCTCACGCCGACGGCGGTGGTGGCGTCGCCGCCGGGGATGTCGGTGAAGGACACCCGCTGCGGGTTGAACAGGAAGACCTGGCGGATGTTGCCGCCGGGCTCGCCGCCGTCCTTGCCGTCCTGCGGGTCGACCGAGCGCCAGTCGTAGGCCGGGCCGCCGGCCGCCTTGATCGCGGCGATGAACTTGGCGACGGTCTGGCTCGCGTCCACCGTGCCGTCGTTCTTGGCGCCGTTGTTGTCCTGGATCTCCTCCAGGGCGACGATGTCGGGCGAGCGCAGGTTGGTGACGACGCCCTGGGCCAGCTCGGCGAACTTGGCGTCCGGGTTGCCCGGGGCCAGGTTCTCCACGTTGTAGGTGGCGAGGGTGAGTTCGCGGTCGCCCGCCTGGGCGGTGACCTCGCGCTGGAGGTGGTTGTCCTTCAGCGTGCCCATGGTGCCGGCGACCAGGGTGTAGCCGCCGAAGTTGTTGTAGTCCAGCGGGCCGGTGGTGGCGCCGGTCAGCTCGTCGCCGACGTTGGCCACCGGGAACGGCTGCTGGGAGACCGGGGCCTGCTGCTGGATCATCAGGCGGCCGACGTTGGGCTCGCGGTAGGACTCGTACAGCACGCCGCCGCGCTTGCTGCGCTGGTCCTGACGGTCGGCGGCGACCCACAACTCGTTGTACTTGTCGGTCGCCTGGATCACCCGGACGTCCTTGACCTGGACGAGCATGCCCTCCAGGGACTCGTAGAAGTCCAGGGTGTACTTCTCCGGGTCGAGCTTCACGCCGTCGATGGAGCCGTCCGCACCGGCCGGCGGGGCGTAGGTGCCGGGGATGTTGCGGGTGTCCACGACCACCGGGGCGGGCAGCGGGTTGCCGGCCGACAGGACGGTGACACCCGGGGCGGAGATCTCGGTGAGGGACTGCGAACCGCCGCCGAAGTTCGGGTAGTACTCGGTGACCTTGCCGCTCACCAGCACCGAATCGCCGGCCTTCACGGTCGGGTTGCCGCCGGTGAAGACGAAGACGCCCTCGCTGGTGGCCGGGTCGGCGTCCGGGTTCGGGTCCTGGATCCAGAAGCCCTTGGAGCTGCCGTACGCGCGCACACCGGTGACGATGCCGGGCACGCCGGTGACGGGCTTGCCGGCCTGCGGGGATATCCGGGTGCCGCCCTGGATGTCGTGGATCCGCAGCGGACCGACCTCGGTCGGGGCGGGGGTGGCGGCAGCGGCGTTCGCCACCGGCAGCGGGACGAGCACCAGCGAGGCGGCCAGCGTGGCCGGGATCAGGGCGGCGCGCAGCAGGGCTCTGCGGGGGCGGGGTGCGGGGGCGGTGGTCACCGGGGCAGTACTCCTAGCTCCGTCGTGCGGCACTGGCGTGGCACGGCGGTCCGGGCGGAGGCGCGCGTAGGACGCGCGCTACTCGCGTAGGGAGAAAGCGGAGGACGGACACCCGCCCCCCGCGGCGCCCCTCAAGATACGCGCGTAGAAAATGCCCCGACAAGACCCCGACAGTGAACTGTCGGTTCCCTGGAGATGACTTGACCGCCGGTCAGTCCGGGCTTTTCACAGCCCGCTTCCAGCGGACTGCCAGGAAGCCTCGATCCGCTCCACGACCAGCTCGCACAGCTCGTGGGTGCGCAGCGCGTCGTGGGCGTCCAGGGTGCGCCCGGCGCGGACGGCCGCCAGGAAGGCGAGCACGCACTGCTCGATGCCGCGCTGACGGGCCACCGGCACCCAGTCGCCGCGGCGGCGCACGGTCGGCTGGCCGCGGTGGTCGATCACCTCGGCGAGGTTGTGCACCTCGCGCTTGGAGTCGCCGCCGGAGACCTCCAGCACCTCCTCGGTGGAACCGGAGAGCCGGTTCATGATGCCCAACGCGGTGAACCCCTGCCCGCCGAGGGTGAGCACCACGTGCTCGACCAGCCCGTCCCGGCTGCGGGAGCGGACGTCCACGTGCTCGATCTCACCGGGGACCAGGAAGCGCAGCGTGTCCACCACGTGGATGAAGTCGTCGAACACCAGCGGGCGGGCCGCCTCGGCCAGGCCCTCCCGGTTCTTCTGCAGCACGATCAGGTCGCGCGGCCGCTCCAAGGCCTGCACGTAGCCGGGCGCGTGGCGGCGGTTGAAGCCGACCATCAGCGAGCGGCCGGTCCGGTCGGCGAGGTCGACCAGCCGGCGGGCGCCGTCCAGGGTGTAGTCGAGCGGCTTGTCGACGTAGACGTCCACCCCGGCGGTGAGCAGCTGCTCGACGATCGGGACGTGCTGGTCGGTGGCGGCGTGCACGAAGGCGGCGCGGATGCCGCTGCCGATCAGCGCGCCGAGGTCGGTGAAGCGGTGCTCGGGGGCGATCCGGTGGGCCTCGCCGATCCGGTCCAGCTTCGCCGCGTCCCGGGTCATCAGCCGCACGTCCAACCCCGGCAGCGCGGTGAGCACCGGCAGATACGCCTTCTGCGCAATGTCACCGAGCCCGATCACCCCGACCGGAAGAAGGTCGTCAGGGACAGAGGTCGAATTCATCGGATTCTCCACACATACGCCGACACATCGGCCCCACCCTATTCACCGGCTCCCGTACGCCACCAACCCGCCGCCGGCACCCCGGAGCGGCTGGGGCGGATCCTGTCGGACCAGGGCGCGGCGTTGGCGTGCGTGCGGCGCGAGGCGGGTCCCCGCACGCTCACTCGTGGGCGCTGATCTCACCGCCGGCGCTGAGCACGATGGAGATGCCGTTGGCGTCGACGCCGGCATCCTGCTGGTTCGCCTCCAGCGTGCCGTACACGGCGTTCTCGTTTCCGAGGATCTCCGCACGGTACCGAAGCTCACCGACCTTCGTGACCTTGGCCGTCCAGCCGCCCGCCAGCTTGAAGGTGCCCGGTCCCTGGTGGCCCCCGCCCATCCAGGAGTGGATCCGGCCGTCCAGCGAGAGCATGACGAACATGCCGTTGGCGTCGAGTCCGGCGTCCTGGTCCTTCGTCTCCAGGGTGGCGAGGACCTGACCCTTGTTGACGATCCTGGCGGCGTAGTGCTGGTTGCCGAGGTCCCGGATCTCGGCCGTACTGCCGTCCACCAGGGTCTCGGTGCGGACGCCCGAGGCCGCCTTGGGCGCGGTGGCCGGCGTCGTCGCGGCGCGCCCGGTGGGTGCGGCGGCCGGAGCGGTGGCGCCGCCCTTGGCGGGCGCGGCGGGCGTCGTGGCCGGTGCCGCGGTGGTGGGGGTGGCGGCCGGAGCAGTGGCGGCCGCCGCGGTGGTGGCCGGTGCGGCCGAGTCGTGCGCGCCCGACGCGGAGGAGCAGGCCGTTGCGGCGGGTACCAGCAGGGCCGCGGCCAGGACGGTTCCGGCCAGCGTACGCGTGGCGGTCACGCGGCGGATCGTCGAGAGGGGCATGCGGGTTCTCCTGAGCGCAGTACGGGTGAGGAGCACCCCGTGCCGGGTCATCCCTCCTGCGTGGACCGGAGGGCGGGGGCTGGGTGCAACTCGAAGTTAGTACGAACAGTCGACGGAATTGCGCCTTCCATGTCACCGAACGGCAACACCGGTACCACGTCGCACCGGTCACGCCCCGTCAGGCACGGGCTCCCGGGCCCCGACGCCTCTTCGACTGCTGCCGCCCAGGTGGCCGCAGCGCGCGGGCCGGCGCGCCGAGCGGTGGACGGTGACGCCGCGGCGGGCGACCCCGGCCCGCCAGCCCGCCGTCCGCCAGGGCTGCCGAGAGCGTCGGCGAACTTCGGCGAGCCGGTTCACGCGCCCGCGGCGGCCGCCTCGGCGAGGGAGTCCAGGACCGGCCGGATCAGCGGGTGCGCGTCCGCCCCGGCCCGGACGGCGGCGAACACCCGGCGGGTGGCGAGCTCGCTGTCCACCGGGCGCACCGCGACCTCGCCGAGGTCGACGCCGCGCAGCGCCGAGCGCGGCACCAGCGCCACCCCGAGGCCCGCCGAGGCGAGCGCGACCACGGCCCGGAAGTCGTCGGAGGAGTGCAGCAGCCGGGGCTGGAACCCCGCGTGCTCGCAGGCCAGCAGCACCACGTCGTGGCAGGGGTTGCCCGGGTACGGCCCGATCCACGGTTCGTCGGCCAGCGCGGCGACGGCCAGCGGGCCGGACTCGGCGGCCAGCCGGTGGCCGAGCGGCAGCACGGCCTCGAAGGGCTCGGCGTACAGCGGCACCCGGGTCAGCCGGGCGTCGTCGGCGCGCGGGGCGCCCCGGTACTCGACGGCCACCGCGAGATCGGCCCGGCCGTCCAGCACCATCGGCAGGCTGGCGTCGCCCTCGGCGTCCAGCACCTTGAGCCGCACTCCGGGCGCGCGCCCGGCGAGCAGGCCGACGGCCGGGGCGAGCACCGAGGCGATGGCGGTCGCGAAGGAGGCGACCGTCACCTCCCCGGAGACGCCCGCGCTGTACGCGGCGAGGTCGGCCTCGGCGCGCTCCAGCTGGGCGAGCACCACGTCGGCGTGGCCGAGCAGGATCTCCCCGGCGGCGGTCAGCCGCACCCCCCGGCCCTCCCGGGCGAGCAGGTGGTGGCCGGTCTCCTGCTCCAGGGCGGCCAGTTGCTGGGAGACCGCGGAGGGGGTCAGGTAGAGGGCGGCCGCCGCGGCGGTCACGGTGCGGTGGTCCGCCACGGCCCGCAGGGTCCGCAGCCGTCGTGCGTCGATCACGGACCAATTCTGCCAGCGCGGCACGGCGCGGCGGACCGGCCGGAGCGCGCCCACCGCAGCCGACCAGTGGAAACCCGGCCGACGGAGCGAGGCGGCGGCACCACCCGCGCAAGCCGGCCGGCGGGACCGAAGGCCCCGGCCGGAGCGGGTTTCCGGTCAGGCGTACCACCGGTGGCGTATTTCCGGACGAGATCGCTCCCGCCCGTTGACCACCCGCCCGGCCCGGCGCTTGGCTCGTGACCGAACCGGGCCGCGGGGGTCGTGGGCCCGGCACCGTCATCTGGGGAGGATGATCGATGACCACCGCACGCACCCGCCGATGGCTGGCCCGTACCGCCGCCGTCCTGGCCGCCACGACCGTGGCCGGCGCCGCGATGCCCGCCGCCGAGGCCCGCCCGCCCAAGGGCGACACCGCCCGGGTCAGCGAGGGCCCCAAGGGTGAGGGGCTCGACCGCGAGTCCTTCGCGCTCGGGCTGAGCGGCGACGGCCGCTACGCCCTGTTCTCGTCCTCCGCGTCCAATCTGCTGCCCGGCGGCCACGGCAGCTCGGGTGACGTCTACGTCCGGGACCTGCGCAACGGGCACCTCGAACGGATCGGCGTCGCCGCCGACGGCGCCGCGCTGGACGACGGCACCGGCGACGCGGCGATCAGCGGCGACGGCCGGTACGTGGTGTTCACCACCCGCGCCACCAACGTGCTGCCCGGACAGCCGAAGCACCAGAACGACCTCTTCGTCCAGGACCGCTGGACCGGCCGCACCGAGCTGGTCACGGCCGGCGACGGCGTCTCCGGCGCGGGCGACGACCAGAGCCTGCGCACCGCCCACGACCCGGCCGTCAGCTGGGACGGGCGGTACGTGGTCTACTCCTCCGACCGCACCGACCTCGCCCCCGGCGTACGCGGCGGCAAGTTCAACATCTTCGTCACCGACCGCTGGACCCACACCACCCGGGTGGTCTCCACCGGCGCGGACGGCTCCCCCGCCGACAACAGCTCCTACCGCCCGACGATCAGCGCGGACGGCACCGTCATCGGCTTCAGCTCCCGCGCCGGCAACCTGCTCCCGGCCGACCAGGCCCCGGCCGCCGTCGCCGACAGCACCGAGACCGCCTCCGCGTCGGCCGGCGCCCGCCGCTATCCGTACTTCGTGTGGGACGCCCGCACGGGCAGGCTCACCGGCGCCAGTCGCGACGAGGCCGGGGAGCTCCGGGGCAGCGGCTCCGACGGGCGGATCAGCCCCTCCGGCCGCTACGCGGTCTACGCCCTCTTCCAGGAGGGCGGCCGGCCGGGCTCGCACGGCGTCCACGAGGACGTCTTCGTCCACGAGCTCGCCACCGGCAAGGTCACCAAGGTCAGCACCCCGCTGCCCGGCACCACCAACCTCGATTCCTCCTTCGACGCCGAGATGACCCTCGACGACCGCTGGGTCTTCTTCGCCTCCACCGCCTCCGTCCTGGTACCCGACGACACCAACGAGCAGACCGACGTCTTCCGCCACGACCTGTGGACCGGCCGGACCGACCGGGTCTCCCTCACCGCGGACGGCGGGCAGAGCACCGCCTCGTCCTACTTCCCGCACGTCGACGCGTTCGGCGGCACGCTGCTGTTCAGCGCCGACGACGGCAATCTGGTACCGGGCGACACCAACGGCAACGCGGACGTCTTCCGACGCCGCCTCTGAGGTCTGACTCCCCTCCGAAATCCGCCCGTTGGCGTGTTTTCGGCCGAGATCACCCGCAGCCGTTGACCACCGGCCCTCCCGACGATTGGCTCGGCTCGAGCCCGCCGCCGGGAGGGAGTCCGGCCGGGTGATCCCAGGGGAGGATGACCATGACCACCGCACGCACCCGCCGCCGACTGGCCCGTACCGCCGCCGTCCTGGTGGCCACCGCCGTGGCCGGCGCCGCGATGCCCGCCGCCGAGGCCCGCCCGCCCAAGGGCGACACCGCCCGGGTCAGCGAGGGCCCCAAGGGCGAGGCCCTGGACAAGGCCTCCCTCGCGCTCGGGCTGAGCGGCGACGGCCGGCTGGCCCTGTTCTCCTCGGCGGCGACCAACCTGCTGCCGGGCGGCGCCGGGGCCGTGGGCGACGTCTACGTCCGGGACCTGCGCAACGGCCACACCGAGCGGGTCAGCGTCGCCGCCGACGGCTCCGCGCTGGACGGCGGCAGCAACGACGCGGCGATCAGCGGCAACGGCCGGTACGTGGTGTTCAGCAGCTACGCCACCAACGCGGTGCCCGGGCAGCCGAAGCACGCGAGCGACGTCTTCGTCCGCGACCGCTGGACCGGGCACACCGAGCTGGTCAGCGCGGGCGACGGCAGCTCCGGCGCGGGCGACGACCAGAGCATCCGCAACGCCTTCAACGCCGCCGTCAGCTGGGACGGCCGCTACGTGGTCTACTCCTCCGACCGCACCGACCTCGCCCCCGGCGTGCGCCGCGGCAAGTTCAACATCTACGTCACCGACCGCTGGACCCACACCACCCGGGTGATCAGCACCGGCGCGGACGGCACCCCCGCCGACAACAGCTCCTACCGCCCGACGATCAGCGCGGACGGCACCGTCATCGGCTTCAACTCGCGGGCCGGCAACCTGCTCCCGGCCGACCAGACCCCGCCCGCCGCCGCTGCGCAAGCCGCCACCGACGGCGCGGACCGGGCCGAGGCCGCGCGGACCCCGCAGGCCGCCGGCACCGCGATGGCCGCCATCCGCGCGTACCCGTACTACGTCTGGGACGCCCGTACCGGAAAGATCACCGGCGCCGGCTACGACGAGACCGGCGAGCTCACCGGCACCGGCAACGACGCGCGGATCAGCCCCTCCGGCCACTACGCGCTCTACACGGTCTACGAGGAGGGCGGCCGGCCCGGCTCGCACGGCCGCCACCTGGACGTCTTCGTCCGCGAGCTGGCCACCGGCAAGACCACCAAGGTCAGCAAGCCGCTGTCCGGCGCCACGAACATCGACTCCTCCTACGACCCGGTGATGCCGCTGAACGACCGCTGGGTGTACTTCACCTCCGATGTCGCCGACCTGGTGCCGGGCGACACCAACGGGCAGGCCGACATCTTCCGCCACGACCTGCGCAGCGGGCACACCGAGCGGGTCACCCTCACCGAGGACGGCTCGCAGAGCACCACCTCCGCCTTCTTCCCGCAGGTCGACGCCGCCGGCACCACGCTGCTGTTCAGCGCCGAGGACGGCAACCTGGTGCCGGGCGTCGCCAACACCGTCACGGACGTCTTCCGGCGCCGCCTGTGACGGCCTGACTCCCGCGCGGGATACGCCTGTTGACGTATTTCCCGACGGGATCACCCGTGGCCGTTGACCAGCGGCCCTCCCGACGGTTGGCTCTGCGGAAGCCCGCCGCCGGGAGGGAGCGCGGCCGGGCGATCCCAGGGGAGGACGATCCATGACCACCGCACGCACCCGCCGATGGCTGGCCCGCACCGCCGCCGTCCTGGCGGCCACCGCCGTGGCCGGCGCCGCGATGCCCGCCGCCGAGGCCAAGCCGCCCAAGGGCGACACCGCCCGCGTCAGCGAGGGCCCCAAGGGCGAGCAGCTCAACGGGCCCTCGACCGCGCTCGGGCTGAGCGAGGACGGCCGCTCCGCGCTCTTCACCTCCGGTGCGACCAACCTGCTGCCCGTGGCCGGCACCCCGAACTCCGACGAGATCTACGTGCGGAACCTGCGCAACGGGCACATCGAGCGCATCAGCGTCGCCGACGACGGCTCCCAGCTGAACGCGGCCACCACCGAGGCCTCGATCAGCGGCGACAGCCGCTACGTGGCCTTCAGCACCACCGCCACCAACGTGGTGCCCGGCCAGGTGCAGCACGTCAGCGACGTCTTCGTCCGCGACCGCTGGACCGGACACACCGAACTGGTCACCGCCGCCGCCCTGCCGAGCACCGAGGACCAGAGCCGCTTCGACGCCATCAGCCCCAGCATCAGCCGGGACGGCCGCTACGTCGCCTACGTCTCCAACCGCACCGACCTCGCCCCGGGCGTCGTGCGGCGCGGCAAGAACAACGTCTACGTCACCGACCGTTGGACCCACACCAGCCGGCTGGTCACCGTCGGCGCGGACGGCGAGGGCGCGAACAACAACTCCTTCGAGCCGACGATCAGCGCGGACGGCTCCACCGTCGGCTTCACCTCCCGGGCCGGCAACCTGCTCCCGGAACCGCCGGACCCGGCCACCGATCCGTCCGCAGGCACCGACCCGGCCACCGACCCGGCCACCGATGCCGAGTCCGCCCCCGACGGCGGGGCGCCCGGGCTGAGCGGGCCCCGCTACTACCGCTACTACGTCTGGAAGGCCGCCACCGGCATCGTCGGCGGCAGCCTGGACGACACCGGGGAGCTGGTCGGCTCCCGGGACGGCCGGATCAGCCCGGACGGCCGCTACGCGGTCTACAGCCTCCCGATCTTCATCGGCGGCTTCCCCGGCCCGGCCCACGGCATCCGGATGGACGTGTACGTCCACGAGCTGGCCACCGGCAAGGTCACCAAGGTCAACACCGACCTGCCGGGCACCACCACCAAGTGGTCCTCCTCAGGCGGCGTCATGACCTTCGACGACCGCTGGGTCTACTTCGGCTCCAGCGCCGAGAACCTCGTCCCCGGCGACACCAACGACAACACCGACGTGTTCCGCCGCGACCTGAGGACCGGGCTGATCGAACGGGTCAGCCTCACCCGGGACGGCGAGCAGACCACCGGCACCGCCTCCTACAGCCCGTTCGTGGACGCCACCGGCGACACGGTGATCTTCAACGCCATCGGCGGCAACCTGGTGCCGGGGAACACCGGCGACCGGCTGGACGTCTTCCTGCGCCGCCTTTGATGGCCTGATTCCCTTACCGGATACGTCCGTTGACGTATTTTCCGCCGAGATCACCCGAGGGCGTTGACCCTTCGGCCCTCCCGACGCTTGGCTCTCCGAAAGCCCGTCGTCGGGAGGGAGCCCGGCCGGGCGATCACTGGGGGAGGAAGAACCTCATGACACGTACCACCCGGACGACCCGCAACCGGTGGCTGTCGGGCGGAGGCAGCGTCCTGGCCGCGGCCGCCGTGCTCGCCGTCGCCGCCGCCCCGGCCCAGGCCGACCCGCTGCTGCGCGGCACCACCCAGGTGAGTGTCGGGCTGAACGGCGCCGCGCCCGACAGCGGGTCCACGAGCCGGGGCGTCAGCGCGGACGGCCGCTACGCCCTGTTCACCTCCTGGGCCACGAACCTGGTGCCCGAGCCGACGCAGGGCGGGCGCGACGCCTACGTGAAGGACCTGCGAACCGGCCGCACCGAGCGGGTCAACCTGTCCGACTCGGGCGAGGCGCTGAACGGCTGGACGGAACAGGCCGCGATCAGCGGCAACGGCCGCTTCGTCGCCTTCGAGAGCAACGCCGAGAACGTGGTGCCCGGCATGCAGGTCAAGGGGCGCACCGAGGTGTACGTCCGGGACCGGGTGACCGGCCGCACCGATCTGGTCAGCGGCGGGCTCACCGTCACCGACACCGACCGGTACCACTACTCGTACGCGCCCTCGATCAGCGCCAACGGCCGGTACGTGGCCTACGTGTCCTCCCGGACCGACCTGGACCCGACCGTCGTCGACCCCGAGCCCGCCGCCGGGTCGGGGCCCTCGCTCGCCAGGCCGTACACCTGGAAGATCAACGTGTACCTCACCGACCGCTGGACCCACACCACCCGGCTGGTCTCCCGCGACGTGAACGGCAAGCCGGGCGAGAGCACGTCCATCCGCCCGACGATCAGCGCGGACGGCCGCACCATCGGCTTCGGTTCCCTCTCCGGTCTGCTGCCCCCGGAGGAGACCCCGGACCCGGCCGCCGCCTCCGCCGGGGCCGCCGACGTGGAGCTGCCCCCGGGCGCCGAATCCCCCGTGCCCGCCGGGGCGTCGGCGACCCTGGCACGCCCGACGACCGCCCGCTACTACACCTACGACGTGGCCTCCGGGAGGCTCTCGCCCGCGAGCTTCGACCTCGACGGCAAGTTCACCAACGCGAGCTTCGAGGCCACGATCAGCCCCGACGGGCGGCGCGCGATCTACGCCCTGCCCGAGCCCGGCGGCTCGACCAGCGGCCACCGGTACCACCTGGTGCTGCACGTGCGGGACCTGCGGACGGGCGTCGTGACGAAGGTCAGCGGCGGCCTGCCCGGCACCAGCTCGGTCGGCTCCTCCGACCAGGGTTCGATCACCGCCGACAACCGCTGGCTCTACTTCGCGTCAGCCGCGGACAACCTGGTGCCCGGCCCGCAGCACCCGGGCTGGGACGTCTACCGCCAGGACCTGCGCACCGGCCGCACCGAGCGGGTCGCCACCGCGCCGGACGGTTCGGCCGGCAACGGCTCGTCGACGAACCCGTTCGTGTCGGCCTCCGGCACCACCGTGGAGTTCGACTCGACCAGCGGCAACCTGGTCGCCGGCACCGACGGCCCGGCGGCGAGCGAGAACTCCCAGGTCTTCGCCAAGCCCACCGGGCTCCACCGGAGCGACGACGACGACCAGGGCGAGGACGGCTGACCGCCACCCGGGAACCACGACGGGGGCGGGACGCCGGCCGGGCCGGCGTGCCGCCCCCGAAGCGGGAGGGTGGGGCAGGTGGTTGGTGTGCCGTGGGGGGGGGGGGGGGGGGGGGGCCCCCCCCCCCCCCCGGGGGGGGGGCCCCGGGCCCCGACGGTGCCGGGCGGGCCCGCGCCCGGGCCCGACCGGGGGGGGGCCCCCCCCAAACACGCC
>NZ_JBIWNZ010000004.1:22365-48236 GCF_044767505.1 Kitasatospora sp. NPDC101235 | reverse complement strand
GGGGGGGCGGGCGGGGGGGGGGGGGGGCGCCCCCCCCGGGGGGGGGGGGGGGGGGGGGGGGGGTTGGGGGGGGGGGGGGGGGGGGGCGCCGCGCCCCCCCCCCCCCCCACGGCGGTTGTGAGCCCGTGGGCCGGTCCGGTTCCGAGCGGTCCGGCCCACGGGCAGTCCGGGTGGGGGTCAGCCCTCAAGCTCGGCGCGCGCGTCCACGAAGGCCGCGACGGCGCGCTCGACGTCCTCGGTGGAGTGCGCCGCGGACAGCTGCACCCGGATCCGGGCCTGGCCGTGCGGCACCACCGGGTACGAGAAGCCGATCACGTACACGCCGCGCTCCAGCAGCAGTTCGGCGAGCCGGCCGGCCTTGGCCGCGTCACCGATCATCACCGGGGCGATCGGGTGGTCGCCGGGCAGGATCTCGAACCCGGCCTCGGTCATCTTCGTGCGGAACAGCGCGGTGTTGGCCGCCAGCCGCTCGCGCAGCTCGTTGGACTTCTCGACCAGGTCGAGCACCTTGAGCGAGGCGGCCGCGATCACCGGGGCCAGCGAGTTGGAGAACAGGTACGGGCGGGAGCGCTGGCGCAGCAGGGCGACGATCTCCCGGCGGGCCGCGACGTAGCCGCCGGAGGCGCCGCCGAGGGCCTTGCCGAGGGTGCCGGTGATGATGTCCACGCGGTCCATCACACCGTGCAGCTCGGGGGTGCCGCGGCCGTTCGCGCCGACGAAGCCGACGGCGTGCGAGTCGTCCACCATGACCATGGCGTCGTAGCGGTCGGCCAGGTCGCAGATCTCGCGCAGCGGGGCGACGTAGCCGTCCATCGAGAAGACGCCGTCGGTGACGATCAGGCGGCGGCGGGCGTCCTGGGTGTCCTGGAGCTGCTTCTCCAGGTCGGCCAGGTCGCGGTTGGCGTAGCGGTGGCGGCGGGCCTTGCTGAGCCGGATGCCGTCGATGATGCTGGCGTGGTTCAGCGCGTCGGAAATGACGGCGTCGCGCTCGTCCAGCAGGGTCTCGAAGACACCGCCGTTGGCGTCGAAGCAGGAGGAGTAGAGGATCGTGTCCTCCTGGCCGAGGAAGGCCGAGAGGCGGTCCTCCAGCTCCTTGTGGACGTCCTGGGTGCCGCAGATGAAGCGGACCGAGGCCATTCCGTAGCCCCAGCGGTCCAGGGCGTCCTTGGCGGCGGCGAGCACCTCGGGGTGGTCGGCCAGGCCGAGGTAGTTGTTGGCGCAGAAGTTCAGCACCTCGCCCGGGCGGCCGCCGGCGGTGACGGTGACCGCCGCGCTCTGCGGGGTGCCGATCACCCGCTCGGGCTTGAACAGGCCGGCCTCGCGGATCTCGTCCAGGGTGGTGGCGACGTCGGCGCGCACGTTGTCGAACACTGCGGTCTCCTTGGCAGTTCGGCGGGAGCAGTTCGGCGGGGCTGAGTCGGGCTCAGACGGTCCAGTCGAGGATGATCTTGCCGCAGTTGCCGCTCGCGGCGTCGTCGAAGGCGGCCTCGAAGTCGGTGGCGGGGTAGCGGCCGGTGATCACCGGGCTGAGGTCCAGGCCGCCCTCCAGCAGCACGGACATCGCGTACCAGGTCTCGAACATCTCGCGGCCGTAGATGCCCTTGATGGTGATCATCGAGGTGACGATCGAGGCCCAGTCCACCGGGAACTGCTCGGCGGGCAGGCCGAGCATGGCGATCTTCCCGCCGTGGGTCATGTTGGCGATCATCGACTGCATCGCCTCGGGGCGGCCGGACATCTCCAGGCCGACGTCGAAGCCCTCGCGCAGGCCGAGCTTCTGCTGGCCCTCCTCGATGGTGTGCTGGGAGACGTCGAGCGCCAGCGTCACGCCGACCTTGCGGGCCAGGTCGAGGCGGTACGGGGAGACGTCGGTGATCACCACGTGGCGGGCGCCGGCGTGCTTGGCGACGGCGGCGGCCATGATGCCGATCGGGCCGGCGCCGGTGACCAGCACGTCCTCGCCGATCAGCGGGAAGGACAGCGCGGTGTGCACGGCGTTGCCGAACGGGTCGAAGATCGCGGCCACGTCCAGGTCGACCGGCACCCGGTGCACCCAGACGTTGGAGGCGGGCAGCGCCACGTACTCGGCGAAGGCGCCGTCGCGGTTGACGCCCAGGCCGATGGTGTTGCGGCACAGGTGGCGGCGGCCGGCCAGGCAGTTGCGGCACTTGCCGCAGACCAGGTGGCCCTCACCGCTGACCAGGTCGCCGACCGCGATGTCCGCGACGCCGGCGCCGATCTCGGCGACCTCGCCGACGAACTCGTGGCCGAGCACCAGCGGGGTCCTGATCGTCTGCTGGGCCCAGCCGTCCCACTTGCGGATGTGCAGGTCGGTGCCGCAGATGCCGGTCCGCAGCACCTTGATCAGCACCTCGCCGGGGCCGATCTCGGGCATGGGGACGTCCATCAGCCAGAGCCCGGGCTCGGCCTGCTGCTTGACGAGTGCCTTCACGGCGGCTCCTGACGTGCGGGTGGGGCGGCCTGCGGGTTCGGGGGCAGGCCGAGGGGGCCCGGTTCGGCCGCTCGTGACGGACGCGCTCCGGGCAGGCAGAAATCTGCCTGGTCGGAGCGGGTGCGGTCCATCGAGGAATTCTTAAGGGCGGCCACAGCTGGGCTGAACGATCGTGCCCGAGCCGCGGCCGACGACGGGTGCGGCGTGCCGGTGCTCACCCGTCCGGCCGAGCGCGGGGCGGCCGCCGCGACACCGGCCGCCGGCCTCCCGGGGCGCCCGACCACGGCCTGCCGGCCCGGCGGGGCACCCGGCTGACGGTGCTCCCGTTCGGTCCAGACGGGCGCCGACCCGCGCGCGGCCGCACGGCGGCGGTGCTTACGGTGGCGACGCTCCCCCGCAGCCCCGTGGAGCAGCACTCCGGCCTGGCCGAGCAGCGCTCCGGGGCCCTTCGCCAAGGGGCCGACCGCCCCGGAGAGGCGCCTTGATGACCGACACCCGACGCCCGTGCCCGACCGCACCCCGCTCCGTGCGGATACCCCACTCGCCGCGGGCGGCCGTTGCCCGCTCCGCACGGGTGGCCTCCGCCGCCCTCGCGCTGACCGGCCTGCTCGCCGTCTCCGCCTGCTCCGGGGACTCGAACCCCGCGCAGCAGGCCGGTCCGGCGGTCACCGCCGAGCCGGCCGCGCTCAGCCCGTCCCCCACGCCGTCCCCCACGCCGAACAGCAGCCCCTCCGGCGGGGTGGTGCGGCTCACCCCGGACGTCATGAGCCGCCTGGACGTCGCGATCAGGCAGGTGATGAGCCAGGCCTCCATCCCCGGGGTGATCGTCGGCTACACCACCCCCGACGGCAGCTACCAGCGCACCTTCGGCGTCGCCGACAAGGACGCCGGGACGCCGATGTCCCCCGACCTGTACATGCGCATCGGCAGCGTGACCAAGACCTTCACCGCCACCGCCGTCCTGCGGCTCGTCGACCAGGGCAAACTCGGCCTGGACGACCCGGTCTCCAAGTACGTCCCGAACGTGCCCGGCGGCGACGGCATCACCCTGCGCCAGCTCGGCGGGATGCGCAGCGGCCTGTTCGACTACACCCGGGACCCGGACTTCCAGCAGGCGTTCTTCAGCGACCCGAACCGGCCCTTCACCCCGGACCAACTGCTCGCGTACGCGTTCAAGCACCCGGCGAACTTCGCCCCGGACGCCAAGTACGAGTACTCCAACACCAACCTGATCCTGCTCGGCCTGGTGGTCGAGAAGGCCGGCGGACAGCCCCTCCAGGACTTCCTGAACCAGCAGGTGTTCACCCCGGCCGGGCTCACCAGGACGTCCCTGCCGACCGACGCGGCCTTCCCGGACCCGCACGCCCACGGCTACACCAACCAGACGCAGAGCGGCGCGGTCGAGGACTCCACCACCTGGAACCCGTCCTGGGGCTGGGCGGCCGGCGCCGCCGTCTCCAATCTCGCCGACCTCCAGACCTGGTCGAAGGTGCTGGCCACCGGCGAGCCACTGCTCAAGCCGGCCACCCAGGCGGAGCGGCTGAAGTTCAAGGCCGTCGGAACGACCCCCGACCTCGGCTACGGCTTCGGGGTGTTCACCACCCACGGGTGGATCGGCCACAACGGCTCGCTGCCCGGGTACGAGAGCGTGGTGCTCTACCTGCCGCAGGCTCAGGCCAGCCTGGCCATCCTGCTCAACACCGATGTCCAGCAGAACGGTTCGGAGCCCTCGACGTCCCTGGCGCGGGCGATCACCCAGATCGTCTCGCCGAACAACGTCTACACACTGCCCACCCCGCCCGGCTCGGCCTCGCCCACGGCCTCGCCCACGGCCTCCCCCTCGCCCACGGCCTCCCCCTCGCCCACGGCCTCGCCGACGGTCTCGCCCACGGCGTCGCCGTCGCCGGCGGTCTCGCCCACAGCCTCCCCCTCGCCGGCGGTCTCGCCCACGGCGACCACTCCGGCCGTGCCCACCGGCACCGCCACGCTGCACATCTCCTGAACCCGAACCACGTCGAAGGCCCGGCCCGGTCGTCCGGGTCGGGCCTCCGGCGCATCGTCAGATCCCCAGCACCTTGCCGAGGTCGTACGAGACCGGCTCCTCCAGCTGCGCGTAGGTGCAGCTCCCCGGCGTGCGGTCCGGCCGCCAGCGGCGGAACTGCGCGGTGTGCCGGAACCGGGTGCCCTCCATGTGGTCGTACGCGACCTCGACCACCCGCTCCGGGCGCAGCGCGATCCAGGAGAGGTCCTTGCCGCCGGTCCAGCGGCTGACCGCGCCGGGCAGCCGGCCCTCCGCGTGCGCGGCCTCGTCCGCCCAGCCGCCCCAGGGGTGTCGGGAGGGGTCCTCCATCCGCAACGGGGCCAGCTCCTCGGCGAGTTCGCGGCGACGGGCCATCGAGAAGGCGGCGCAGACGCCGACGTGCTGGAGCCTGCCGTCGTCGTCGAAGATGCCGAGCAGCAGCGAGCCGACCACCGGGCCGCTCTTGTGCTCGCGGTAGCCGGCCACCACGCAGTCGGCGGTGCGCTCGTGCTTGATCTTGTACATGGTCCGCTCCCCCGGCCGGTACGGCTGGTCCAGCGGCTTGGCCACCACCCCGTCCAGCCCGGCGCCCTCGTACTCGGCGAACCAGGTCCGGGCGAGGTCGAGGTCGGTGGCGGCCGGGGCGGTGAACACCGGGTCCGCGGCGTCGGCGAGCGCGGATTCCAGGGCCGGGCGGCGCACCGACAGCGGCTCGTCCAGCAGGCTCTCGTCCCCGAGCGCGAGCAGGTCGAAGGCGACGAAGGAGGCCGGGGTCCGCTCGGCGAGCAGCTTCACCCGGCTCGCGGCGGGGTGGATCCGCTCCAGCAGCTCCTCGAAGCGCAGCCGGCCGCCCCGGGCGATCACCACCTCGCCGTCCAGCACGCAGCGCGCCGGCAGCTCCCGCTTGAACGCCTCGACCAGCTCGGGGAAGTACCTGGTCAGCGGCTTGCCGGTGCGGCTGCCGAGCTCCACCTCGTCGCCGTCGCGGAACACGACCGAGCGGAAGCCGTCCCACTTGGCCTCGTACTGCATCCCCGGCGGGATCTCGGCCACCGACTTGGCGAGCATCGGCGCCACCGGCGGCATCACGGGCAGGTCCATGCGACCGATCCTCGCCCGGTTCCTCTCGGGGCGCGCGCCGGGCGTTCGGCGCTTAGCGTGAGGGGCGTGGGCTCAGCCGTGGAACTGGATGTCGCCGGACGCACCGTCCGGCTGTCGAACCCGGACAAGGTGTACTACCCCGAGCGCGGCTTCACCAAGCTGGACGTCGCGCAGTACTACCTGGCCGTCGCCGACGGAGTGCTGCGCGGGCTGCGCGACCGCCCGACCACCCTGCAGCGCTTCCCGGACGGGGTGGACGGCGAGTTCTTCTACCAGAAGCGCGCGCCCAAGGGTCTGCCGGACTGGCTGCCCACCGCCCGGATCGAGTTCCCGAGCGGCCGCTCCGCCGACGAGATCTGCCCCACCGAGCCGGCCGCCGTGCTGTGGGCGGCCAACCTGGGCTGCCTCACCTTCCACCCCTGGCCGGTGCGGCGCTCCGACACCGACCACGTGGACGAGCTGCGCATCGACCTCGACCCGCAGCCCGGCACCGACTTCCACGACGCCGTCCGCGCCGCCCACGAGCTGCGCGCCCTGCTGGAGGAGTACGGGCTGCGCGGCTGGCCCAAGTCCTCCGGCGGGCGCGGACTGCACGTCTACGTGCCGCTGGCGCCCGAGTGGACGTTCACCGACGGACGGCACGCGGTGATCGCGCTCGGCCGGGTGCTGGAACAGCGGATGCCCGGGAAGGTCACCACCGCCTGGTGGAAGGAGGAGCGCGGTGAGCGGATCTTCGTCGACTACAACCAGATGGCCCGCGACCGCACCATCGCCTCCGCCTACTCCCTGCGCGCCCGCCCCAGCGCCACCGCCTCCGCCCCGCTGCGCTGGGAGGAACTGGACGACGCCGCCCCCGAGGACTTCGACCTGCGCACCGTCCCCGCCCGCTTCGCCGAACTGGGCGACCTGAACGCCGAGATGGACGGCCAGGCGTTCCGTCTGGAGGCCCTGCTGGAGCTGTACGAGAAGCAGCTGCGCGACGAGGGCCTCGGCGAACTCCCGTACCCGCCGGACCACCCGAAGGCGGCCGGCGAGCCCACCCGGGTACAGCCGAGCCGGGCGAAGAAGAAGTGAAGAAGAAGTAGGGCCCCGGGGCTTCAGCTCCGCGCGCCCGCCGGAGCCAGCTCGGCGACGATGCGGACGGCCTCGGCGATCTGCCCGTCGGTCAGGTCGCCCCGGGCGGTCAGCCGCAGCCGGGAGATGCCGTCCGGGACGGACGGCGGGCGGAAGCAGCCGACGGCGAGGCCGGCGCGGCGGCAGTCGGCGGCCCAGGCGACGGCGGCCTCGGGGCCGGGGGCGCGGACGGAGACCACGGCGGCCTCGGGCTCGCAGGCCCGCAGCCCGGCGGCGGTGAGCTGCCGGGCCAGGGTGCGGGCGACCTCGCGGGCGCGCTCGGCGCGGGCGGGCTCGGCGCGCAGCAGCCGCAGGGCGGCGAGGGCGGCTCCGGCGGCGGCCGGGGCGAGGCCGGTGTCGAAGATGAAGGTGCGGGCGGTCTCGGTGAGGTGGCGGATCACCCGGCGCGGGCCGAGGACGGCGCCGCCCTGGGAGCCGAGCGACTTGGAGAGGGTGGCGGTGGCCACGGTGTCCGGCTGCCCTGCGAGCCCGGCCGCCGCGAGCGCCCCGGTGCCGCCGGGGCCGAGGACGCCCAGCCCGTGCGCGTCGTCCACCAGCAGGGCCGCGCCGTGCGCGCGGACGGCGGCGGACAGCGCGGGCAGCGGGGCCGCGTCGCCGTCCACCGAGAACACCGAGTCGGTGACCACCAGCGCCCGCCGCTGCGCGCGCCCGGCGAGCGCCTCGGCGACCGCCGCCGGGTCGCTGTGCGGGGCCCGGTGGACGTCGGCGCGGGAGAGCCGGCAGCCGTCGATCAGCGAGGCGTGGTTGTAGGCGTCGGAGACGATCAGGGTGTCCGGGTCGGTGAGCGCGGTCAGCGCCGCGATGTTGGCCGTGTACCCGGAGGAGAACACCAGCGCGGCCTCCACCCCGCAGAATTCGGCCAGCTCCTCCTCCAGTTCGGTGTGCAGCGCGGTCGTCCCGGTCACCAGCCGCGACCCCGTCGAGCCTCCGCCCCAGCGCAGCGCCGCGTCCGCCGCCGCCCGGGTGACCACCGGGTGCCTGGTCAGCCCCAGGTAGTCGTTGCCCGCGAGGTCCAGCACCGGGTCGTCCGCCGCCCGGCTGCGCAGCGTCCGCGTCAGTCCGGCCTCCGCCCGCATCGCGGCCGTCTCGTCGAGCCAGTCGAAGACGTGCGCAGGAGCGGCGGCGGGGGCGGGGGCGGAGGGGCGCGGCTCGGCCGCGAGCGGATGGTTCATGTCCGGCACTCTGGCACGCCACCGCGTGTCGGGCAATGTGCGGCTCGGCACAGTAAGGACCAGCCGCTTTTGTTGTGATTCACCAGGTGTTAACTGGGCGTCAATATTCAATTCACCGAAACCGCGTCCGCGGAAATAGTACGCTCCATGCTGCATTCTTTACCTGGGGGGTAACCATGACCGACCTCGAATTCGAGCGTCGCATGAATCCGTGGCTTTTCGACGACAAGGGCAACCTGACCGAAGCCGCGAAGAAGCAGTTCCCGGACCTCGCCGGGGCCAACGCCGCCCCGGTCTCGCTGGGCCCGGCGGGCGGCGGCAAGACCATCGCCGTGAACGCCGGCGCGCTCCAGCAGGCCGCGCAGAACGCCTTCGCCCTGCGGGACGCCGTCAAGACCGAGTGCGACCAGCCCGGCGCGCACGTCAACGCCGCCGCCGGGTCCCTCAAGGGCTGGAACCTCGGCGGCGCGCTCACCGCCACCTGGGGCAGCTGGACCAGCCAGTCCAGCGGGCTGCAGAGCACCGTCGGCGACATTGGCACCAACCTGCAGACCACGGCCGGGAGTTACAGCAAGACCGACTCCGACATCAAGGCCAACTTCAACCAGGCACAGGGCGCCACCAGCTAGTCGGCAGCACAGGCGCAGCACAAACGGGGGGAAGCAACACCACCATGGTGACGTACAGCCAGCTCAAGCAGGTCGACCTCGGCAGCCTCGCCTCGGCGGCGGGCGACTTCGAGAACCTCGTCCGCAAGTGGGACCTCACCCAGCGGATGCAGACCGAGGTCCTCGGCACCATCCAGCAGTCCGGCTGGCACGGCGACGCCGCCGGCCTCGCCAACGCCAAGCTCACCTGGGCCCGCGACCAGATCCACGCGGCCTTCGAGGAGGCCTCGGCCCTGGCGAAGACGCTCCGCGACGCCCACACCGAGATCACAGCGGCGAAGACGGACCTCACCACCGCCGTCCAGCACGCCGTCGCCGACGGCCTCACCGTCGACGACGAGGGCGCGGTGCACTGGCCGCCGCCCACCACCCAGGCGGACAAGAAGGACGCCGAGTACGCCAGGGTCTGGAAGGCCAAGGCGGAGACGGCGGCCAAGGCGATAGGCGCCGCGATAGACCGCGCCACCGAGGCCGACCTCGACGCCTCCAGGGCCCTGAGCGACGACACCGGCAGCGACGCCACCGCGTTCAACGCCAACCCGGTCGGCGGCATCCCGGAGGAGGAGGCCAAGGCGGCCACCTACATCCTCAGCCTCGGCGACCAGGCCACCGACGCCCAGGTCAAGCACCTCCAGGACATCCTGGAGCACCACAAGAACGACCCGCGGTTCGCCACCTCCTTCTACGGCAACCAGGACCCTGGCACCTTCATGGCCAAGTACGGCGCCATGGCCCAGAGCGGCGACTACGCCAACAGCCCGGCCCGCAGCGCCGCGATCAAGGCCATCCAGAAGGACCTGGGCCTCACCCTGGCCACCGCGACCGACACCAAGCAGCCGCTGCACGTCTCGGACGACTGGGAGACCCGGTTCCGCGCGGCCGGCGCCAAGCAGATCCCCGTCCCGCCCGGCGCCGACCCGGCGCACAGCCCGTACGGGTACCAGATCATGGCGAACCTGCTGCGCAACGGGAAGTACGACGCGCACTTCCTCAACCCGATCGCGGAGCACGTCACCCAGCTCACCCAGGAGAACCCGATGCGCTGGGACGCGGCCACCAAGGCCACGTACCCGTACACCGAGCTCAAGTTCATCGGCGTGCCCGACAAGGACGGCAACATCCGGGGCATCAACCCGATGTCCGCCATCCTGGAAGGGCTCGGCCACAACCCCGAGGCCGCCACCAAGTTCTTCCACGACGCGCCGACCACCTACAACCCGGACGGCACGGTCAAGAGCACCGGCGCCAAGAACACCTACCTCGACATGCTCACCGACACCGGCCCCCGATCCCTCCTGCTCGACCAGCAGTACCCGCCCCGGCCCAACCCCGGCACCGCCGACCCCTTCGACGTGAGCGCCCTGGGCCACGCCCTGGAGGCGGCCACCACGGGCAGGGCGTACGACGACGTGGACGGCAGGTTCCCCCCGCACACCGCCGCGATGAACGACGTCATGAAGGTGGTGGTGGACAGGTTCGGCAGCAAGGACGGCCCGGACCTGCTCAAGGGCGGCCTGTTCGCGAACCTCAACGGCAGCCTCGGGAACATGACCGCCAACTACATCGGCAACGTCCAGAACGCGCTGGAGGGAGCGGGCGCCGGCTCGGACCTCTTTGGCCAACCCCAGGTCGCGCGCCTACTCAGTGTGCTCGGGCAGGATCCGGATGCCTATGCCTCGATCGCGGCCGCGCAGCAGGCGTACACCACGGCCCAGCTCCAGGACGTGCTGGCCCACCCCGAGTTGCACAAGGACCTGGGCATGGCGGTCGAGAACGTCGCCAACCCGGCCGGGAAGGTCAACGGTCTGATCACCAGCGCCATGATCGAAGCCATCTACGACAAGCACACCGCCAGCGACGCCGAGTTCAACGCCGCCGTCGACACCAAGCGGGAGATCGCCGGCCAGGTCTGGTCGTTCGCCGGCGACGCGATCAAGGGGGGAGCACCCCTGATCGGCGAGGGCATCGACACCGCGGTCAACCAGATCATGGACAACGTCGCCAACGGCTACAAGGTGGACACCCACAACGACGCCAGCGACGAGGCCACCACCGCGAGGGCGGATGCCGAGCGCAAGTCGCACCAGGCGATCCTCAACGCCATCCACGATGCCGGCCGCAACACCGGCGCCGACCCGAACTACATCAACGACGTGGCCCGCCGAGCCGCCCAGGAGGAGGACACCGGCTACAACAGCGGCAGGAGCTTGTACCACGATGCAATCCACAAGAACTGATCCCACGTCCCACCACCTGCCACGAGAGCGCTGAGAAATGGTTGACGTCGCCCACATCATCCCGCCGTCCCCGGACGACCCGCCCCGGCGCCGGTCCCGGGTCCGACCCTGGCACGCCGCCGTCGCCCTCGCGGTGGCGGCGGCGGTGGGCGGCGGGCTGTGGGTGTGGAAACCCTGGCAGTCGGTGGAACTGCCGCAGAGCGCGTGCTGGGGGGTCCTGAGTGCGGACGACCTGAAGCCGCTGACGGGCCCGGACGGGAAGGCCACCGAGTCCAGGCCGTCCCGCGAGATGTACACCCCCGCCAAGCCCGGCTCGAGCCGTGACACCCATTGCCGTGTCATGTGGCCGGACGCGACCATCCTGCTCGACGCGGAGGTACGACCGGCACGCGACCGGATCGACGCCGACCGGAGGAACGACGCCAACGGCGGATCGGTCACCCCGCTCGACTTCGGCCCCGGCACGACCGGGTGGATCACGGCCAGCGACACCCCTCACGGGGAAGCGTCGGTCCGGCTCTACGTACCGTGCGACTACGACGCCCCGCGGGACGACAGCGACCAGCCCCCGCCGAAGTACTTCGGCGTGCTGGTCTCCGGGGACGTCGTCGACGGCGCTTCCCTCGGCAAGGCCCACCAGGCATACGCGGACATCGCCCTCAAGATCGGCAGGGCCGCCGCGACCGCGTACGAGTGCCGGAACACCGTGACGCTGACCGGTACCGCCCCCCGTGTCCCGTCCTAGCCCGACCGGCAACAGGACCTACCCGAACCATGGTTGACGTCGCACACATCATCCCGCGCTCACCGGACGACCCGCCGCCACCACCGTCGCGGTGGCGGCGGTGGCTGGCCGGGGGCCTCGCGGTGGCCGTGGTCGCAGGTGGCGGGCTGTGGGTGTGGAAGCCGTGGCGGTCGTTGGAGATCGCGCGGAGCGCGTGCTGGTCGGCGCTGTCGAAGGACGACCTGAAACCGCTGGCCGGGCCGTACGGGGAGGCGTTCGAACCCGTACCGCATGCCCCCGGATCCAGATGCCCACCGCGCCGGACGAGTCCTGGGTCCGCAGCAACGACTGTTACGTCAGCTGGCAGGGAGACGACGGCTCCGGCCGGTTCCTCCTGGAGGTCCAGGTCGCCCCCGCCTGGGACGGGGTCGACGCCGATCGCGCCCAGGACACCGCGCAGCACTACTCCGTCGCCGACCTGGACTTCGGCCCCGGCGCGGTCGGGCTGGCCAGCACCTACCCGAGCCACCACGTCCGCCTCTACGTCCGCTGCGACTTCCAGGTCCCCGCCTCGGACAAGCCCGACCGCAAGGCCCCGCAGTACCTCCGCGTCGACGTAGGCGGCGACCCGGTCGGCGGCGCCTCGCCGGCCAAGTCCCGCCAGGCGTACGCCGATGTCGCGCTGAAGATCGCCCGGGTGGCCGTCGCCGAGTACCAGTGCACCAACCAGGTGCAGCTGCCCGCCGCCGCCCCCGCCGTCCCGGAACTCGCGAAGGAGAAGGCCGATGGCTGACCAGCCGCGCCGCCGCCGTGTCCTGCCGATCGCGATCGGCGCGGTGGTGCTCGTCGCCGGGGCCGGCGGCGGGCTCTGGTACCTCAAGCCCTGGCAGTCGGCCGAGGCGCCGCAGAGCGCGTGCTGGAACGCGTTCACCCACGACGACCTCGCCGCGCTGACCGGCCCGGACGGCAAGACCGCCGCTTTCCAGGGCAAGGCGACGTTCGCCGACATCGACGTCCGCGCCGGCGACCCTGCCTGCACCGTCACCCGCAAGCGCGGCGGCACCTCCGAGGTGCTCGCCGACATCAGTACCAGTCGGCGCGACGAGAAGTTCCGGCAGGCGAAGACCAAGGCGGAGGCGGCCGGCTGGCAGCCGGTCGTCCCCGCGTCGCTGGACTTCGGCCCCGGGGCCCAGGGCTGGCTGTTCCACGAGGGGACGGTGCAGCTGCTGCTCCACTGCGAGTACGTGGAGGCGGACGGGCGGCCCACCAGCTTCCCGTACCGCCTGATCACGATCACCGGCAGCCGCGGATCCCCCGACATCCCCGTCACCGAGGTCCACCGGATCCGGATGGACGCCGCTCTGCGCGTCGCGAAGGAGTCCGTCCGCGCCCAGGGCTGCACGAACGCTCCGCAGCTGGCCGCGCAGGCGCCCGCCGCACCGTTCTAGTGCCCTCCTGACCCACCCGCCGCGGCCCCGGGCTTTGCCCGGGGTGGCGGCGAGCAGGCAAGATAGCCGCGTGACCCTCCTTGATCTGATGCCGAAGCCCGCCACCCCCGACGCGCTGTACGAGACGTTCGCAGCCTGGGCGGAGGAGCGGGGGATCACGCTGTACCCGGCGCAGGAGGAGGCGCTGATCGAGCTCGTGTCCGGGAACAACGTGATCCTGGCGACGCCGACCGGGTCGGGCAAGAGCCTGGTGGCGGCGGGAGCCCACTTCGCGGCGCTGGCGGAGGGGCAGCGGACCTTCTACACCGCCCCGATCAAGGCGCTGGTCTCGGAGAAGTTCTTCGACCTGGTGAAGATGTTCGGCACCGAGCAGGTCGGCATGATGACCGGTGACGCGAGCGTGAACCCGACCGCGCCGATCATCTGCTGCACCGCCGAGGTGCTCGCCCAGATCGCGCTGCGCGACGGCACCCGGGCGGACATCGGCCAGGTCGTGATGGACGAGTTCCACTTCTACGCCGAGCCGGACCGCGGCTGGGCCTGGCAGATCCCGCTGCTGGAGCTGCCGCAGGCGCAGTTCCTGCTGATGTCGGCGACCCTCGGTGACGTCCGCCGTTTCGAGGAGGACCTGACCCGCCGCACCGGCCGTCCGACCACGGTGGTCCGCAACGCGACCCGCCCGGTGCCGCTGTTCTACGAGTACCGCCGCACCACCATGCACGACACCCTGGAGGAGCTGCTGCAGACCGGCCAGGCGCCGGTCTACGTCGTGCACTTCACGCAGAAGGAGGCGGTGGAGCGGGCCCAGTCGCTGATGAGCATCAACATGTGCTCGAAGGCGGAGAAGGAGGCCATCGCCGATCTGATCGGCAACTTCCGCTTCACCACGAAGTTCGGCCGCAACCTTTCCCGGTTCGTCCGGCACGGCATCGGCGTGCACCACGCGGGCATGCTGCCGAAGTACCGCCGGCTGGTCGAACGCCTCGCCCAGGCGGGCCTGTTGAAGGTGATCTGCGGGACGGACACGCTCGGTGTCGGCGTCAACGTGCCGATCCGCACGGTGCTGTTCACCGCCCTGTCGAAGTACGACGGGCAGCGGGTGCGGATCCTGCGCGCCCGGGAGTTCCACCAGATCGCCGGGCGCGCGGGCCGGGCCGGCTTCGACACGGTCGGCCAGGTCGTCGCCCAGGCGCCCGAGCACGTGATCGAGAACGACAAGGCGATCGCCAAGGCCGGGGACGACCCGAAGAAGAAGCGCAAGGTGGTGCGCAAGAAGGCGCCGGAGGGCTTCGTCGGCTGGACCGAGGAGACCTTCGACAAGCTGATCGGCGCCGACCCGGAGCCGCTGGTCTCCCGGTTCAAGGTGAGCCACGCGATGCTGCTGTCGGTGATCGGCCGCCCGGGCAACGCCTTCGAGGCGATGCGCAAGCTCCTCACCGACAACCACGAGGACAGGGCCGCCCAGCGCCGCCACATCCGCACCGCGATCGCCATCTACCGCTCACTGCTGGAGGGCGGCGTGGTGGAGCGGCTGCCGGAGCCGGACTCCGAGGGCCGGATCGTGCGCCTCACCCTGGACCTCCAGGAGAACTTCGCGCTCAACCAGCCGCTGTCCACCTTCGCGCTGGCCGCCTTCGAGCTGCTCGACCCGACCTCGCCGTCCTACGCGATGGACGTCATCTCGGTGGTCGAGGCGACCCTCGACGACCCGCGCCAGATCCTCGCCGCCCAGCAGAACAAGGCGCGCGGCGAGGCCATCGGCGAGATGAAGCGGGACGGCATCGAGTACGAGGAGCGGATGGAGCGGCTCCAGGAGATCACCTACCCGAAGCCGCTGGAGGAGCTGCTCACCCACGCCTACGAGGTGTACCGCCGGGCGCACCCGTGGATCGGTGACCACCAGCTGCAGCCGAAGTCGGTGGTCCGCGACCTGTACGAGCGGGCCATGACCTTCTCGGACTACGTCGGCTTCTACGAGCTGGCCCGTACCGAGGGCATCGTGCTGCGCTACCTGGCCGGCGCGTTCAAGGCGCTGGAGCAGACCGTCCCCGAGGACGTGAAGACCGACGACCTCAAGGACGTCATCGCCTGGCTCGGCGAGCTGGTCCGCCAGGTCGACTCCAGCCTGCTGGACGAGTGGGAGCAGCTGGCCAACCCGACCGAGCCGCAGGCCGCCGAGGTGCGCCTGGACGACAAGCCGGCGCCGGTCACGGCCAACGCCCGAGCCTTCCGCGTCCTGGTGCGCAACGAGATGTTCCGCCGGGTCGAGCTGTGCGCGCTGGAGCACTACGAGGAGCTCGGCGAGCTGGACGGCGAGTACGGCTGGGACGCGGACCGCTGGGCGGACGCCATGGACGGGTACTGGGAGGAGTACGACGACCTCGGCACCGGCCCGGACGCGCGCGGCCCGAAGATGCTGATCATCGAGGAGGAGGACTCCGCCTGGCGGGTCCGGCAGATCTTCGACGACCCGGAGGGCGACCACGACTGGGGCATCAGCGCCGAGGTCGACCTGTACGGCTCGGACGAGGAGGGCCGGGCGGTGCTGCGGGTGACCTCGGTGGACCGGCTCGGCGGCTGAGCCGGAGCCCACGGTCCGTCGGATCCCCCCGGGAGCAAGGCCTCCGGGGGGATCCGCCGCGTCCCGGGGAGGCGTCACCAAGCCACGGCGCCGCCACGGGGTCGCCACGGGGTCGTCAGATCCAGACGAACGGCGAGCCCGCCGCGTAGGAGAGCGCCCGGGTGGCCTCGTCCAGGGTCTGTTCGGTGCTGGGCCCCGTGCCGGTGGACGTCGGGGCCGGCGCGGCCGGCGTCCCGGTGCCGCTCGCGGTGGAGCCCGCCGGGCGGCCGTCGCCAGGCCGCGAACTGGCGACCGTCACGTAGTGCCCGACCGCCTCGATCCGCGGCTCGCCGCCCGGCTTGACGCCGCCGGGGGGCTGCGTGGGGGCGGTGGAGGCGTCGGCGAGGATGAAGGCGACCGCGCCGGGCTTGGCCCGCAGGGCCTCGGCGGCCCTGGCGGCGGAGGGCTGGTCGGGGAAGCGCAGCAAGGTGACGCTGCTGAGCACCGGGCGGTCCTGGCCCGTGAAGCTGACGGTCAGGTAGCCCTGGCAGCCGGTGTCCTTCAGCGGGTCCTGGGTACGGTCCTGAAGCACCTCGACGCAGTTCTCGCCCTGCCGGACGCCATTGCGCCGCGCCTTGAAGGTGCCGACCTCGACCGGCCGCTGGGCGGGGAAGATGTTGTCGACGTTGAGGGCCTCGGGGTCGGTGAGCGGCGGCGGGGAGCCCACCACGCGCGGCGTTGCGGACGCGTCCTTGGTGGACGGGCCGAGCCCGGGTATGTAGTCGCCGGGCGTCGGGCGGGTGATGATCCATCCGCCGGCCGCGACCACTCCGACCACGACGATCCAGCCGGCCGCGCGACGGCCCGTCAGTCGACGGCCCCGCCTGCGCTCCTTCCCCCCGTCGGCGTCGGCGCCCCCGCCGACCCGCTGCTCTGCCCGGCCTTCCCGGCCTTCTCCCGGAGTCGGGATGCGCTCCCCCTGCGTGGTCATGGCGCAGATTCTAAGCACCCCCCGGGTGGCGTGGATCACGGGGTCGGGGGTTGTGGATCACCGTGTGCCGGGCCCGGTCGCTACCCGCCGGTAACCGGCGGCCCGGCCCCGCGTCAAGCGCGTGACCAGCGGCGGAGCCGTGACCTTCGACACTGTGGCAATCGGCACATCCTCACACCGATCTTCTGGCGGGTTTGCTCTGGCGCCGCTCGATCACGACCAGGCAGGATCGCCCCATGGATCTGCTCGATACCCTCACCGCCAAGGGCCTGCGCGGCGAAGTCCCGACCCGCGAGGAGGCCCTGGCCGTCCTCGCCACCACCGACGACGAGCTGCTCGACGTGGTCGCCGCGGCCGGCAAGGTGCGCCGCCGCTGGTTCGGCCGCCGGGTCAAGCTCAACTACCTGGTGAACCTGAAGAGCGGGCTCTGCCCGGAGGACTGCTCGTACTGCTCGCAGCGGCTCGGGTCCAAGGCCGAGATCCTCAAGTACACCTGGCTCAAGCCGGACCAGGCCGCCGAGGCCGCCCGTGCCGGGGTGGCCGGCGGCGCCAAGCGGGTCTGCCTGGTCGCCAGCGGCCGCGGCCCGACGGACCGCGACATCGACCGGGTCACCGACACCATGGCCGCCATCAAGGACGCGGACCCGGAGGTCGAGATCTGCGTCTGCCTCGGCCTGCTCTCCGACAACCAGGCGGAGCGGCTCAAGGCGGCCGGCGCCGACGCCTACAACCACAACCTCAACACCTCCGAGGGCACCTACGGCGACATCGCCACCACCCACACCTACGCGGACCGGGTGGACACCGTGCAGAAGGCGCACGGCGCGGGCCTGTCCGCCTGCTCCGGCCTGATCGCCGGCATGGGCGAGAGCGACGAGGACCTGGTCGACGTCGTCTTCGCGCTGCGCGAGCTGGGCTCGGACTCCGTCCCGGTCAACTTCCTGATCCCGTTCGAGGGCACCCCGCTCGCCCAGGAGTGGAACCTCACCCCGCAGCGCTGCCTGCGCATCCTGGCGATGGTCCGCTTCGTCAACCCGGACACCGAGGTGCGGATCGCGGGCGGGCGCGAGGTGCACCTGCGCTCGATGCAGCCGCTCGGCCTGCACATCGCCAACTCCATCTTCCTCGGCGACTACCTGACCAGCGAGGGCCAGGCCGGGCAGACCGACCTCGACATGATCAAGGACGCCGGCTTCGAGGTCGAGGGCGCCGGCGAGGCCACCCTGCCGCGCCACCGCGCGGACGTCGCCGAGGCGGCCCAGGCCGCCGGCGGCTGCGGCACCGCGGCCTCGGCCTGCGGCAGCGGCGGCTGCGGGCCGTGCGGCGGGCACGCGCACGGCGCCCCCGCGCCGGAGGCCGTCGCCGACGCCCCGCCGGCCGGAGAGCCCGGGAACGACGAGCTCCGCAGCGACCTCGTGAAGGTCCGCCGCCGCGGCGCCGGCACCGAACTCGCGCCCAACGCCTGATACTCACGGGAGAACCGCCCACCATGCTCCAGCCGTCCGCCGACAGCCTGCTCGCCCTCGACCGCGCCCACGTGTGGCACCCGTACGGGCCGATGCCCGGGACCACCACCCCGTACCTGGTCGAGTCCGCCTCGGGGGTTCGGCTGCGGCTGGCCGAGCCGGTCGCGGGCGGGCGGCGCGAGCTGGTCGACGGGATGTCGTCCTGGTGGGCGGCGATCCACGGCTACCGGCACCCGGTGCTGGACGATGCGGTGCGCGAGCAGCTGGGACGGATGAGCCACGTGATGTTCGGCGGGCTCACCCACGAGCCCGCCGTCAGGCTCGCGGCCACGCTGGTGGAGATCACCCCGGAGCCGCTGCGGCACGTCTTCCTCGCCGACTCGGGCTCGGTGGCCGTCGAGGTCGCGATGAAGATGTGCCTCCAGTACTGGCAGTCCACCGGGCGGCCGGCCAAGCGCCGGCTGCTCACCTGGCGCGGCGGCTACCACGGGGACACCTTCCACCCGATGTCGGTGTGCGACCCGGACGGCGGGATGCACCACCTGTGGGGCGGGGTGCTGCCCGGCCAGCTGTTCGCCCCGGAGCCGCCCGCCGGGTTCGACGCCCCGATCGATCCCGAATACGCCGCGCGCTTCGAGGAGTTGATGGCCCGTCACGCCGACGAGCTGGCCGCCGTCATCGTCGAACCGGTGGTCCAGGGCGCGGGCGGGATGCGCTTCCACTCCCCCGAGTACCTGCGGATGCTGCGCGAACTGTGCGACCGGTACGGGGTGTTGCTGGTCTTCGACGAGATAGCCACCGGATTCGGGCGCAGCGGCGCGCTGTTCGCCGCCGGCCACGCGGGCGTCTCGCCGGACGTGATGTGCCTGGGCAAGGCGCTGACCGGCGGCTACCTGACGCTGGCCGCCGCGCTGTGCACGAGCGAGGTCGCGGACGGGATCAGCCGCGGCGAGGTGCCGGTGCTCGCGCACGGGCCGACGTTCATGGGCAACCCGCTGGCCTGCGCGGTCGCCAACGCCTCGCTGGAACTGCTGCTCGGGCAGGACTGGTCGGTGGAGGTGAACCGGATCGAAGCCGGGCTGGCCGAGGGCCTCGCGGCGGCCGCGGACGTCCCCGGCGTGCGCGACGTCCGGGTCCAGGGTGCCATCGGCGTCGTGCAGCTGGACCACCCGGTGGACGTCCCGGCGGCGACCGAGGCGGCCGCCCGCGCGGGCGTCTGGCTGCGGCCGTTCCGGGACTTGATCTACACCATGCCCCCCTATGTGACGCAGGACGAGGACGTGGCGCGGATCGCCGCCGCCGTGACCGCCGCGGCGGTGGCCGGATGAGCGCGCGCATCCTGTTCGTGACCGGCACCAACACCGACGTCGGCAAGACGGTCGCCACCGCGGCGGTCGCCTCGGCGGCGCTGCGAGCCGGGCTGAAGGTCGCCGTGCTCAAGCCCGGGCAGACAGGGGTCTCCCCGGACGAGCCCGGCGACGCGGCCGAAGTGCGCCGACTCGCAGGCGAACTGACGTTCCGTGAGCTGGTGCGCTACCCCGAGCCGCTGGCGCCCGACACGGCCGCCCGGCGGGCCGGTCTGCCGTACCTCTCCCCCGCCGAGGTGGCCGAGGCCGTCGCCGAACTGGCTTCCACACACGACCTCGTCCTGGTGGAGGGCGCGGGCGGGCTGCTGGTCCGCTACGACGACGAGGGCCGTACGCTCGCCGACCAGGCCCGGGCCGTCCTGGACACCGGGCTCCCCGCCGAGGTGCTGCTGATCGCCTCCGCCGGGCTCGGCACGCTCAACATCGTCTCCCTCACGTCGGAGGCCCTGGCGGCCCGCGAACTCCCCCTCGCGGGCGTCCTGGTCGGCTCCTGGCCCAGCGATCCCGGCCTCGCCGAACGGTGCAACCTCGCGGACCTGCCCCGCTCCGCCGGCGCCCCGCTGCTCGGCGCGCTGCCGGAACGGGCGGGCGGCGGCGAGGACTTCGCCGCCCTCGCGTACGCCTCGCTGGCCCCCGAGCTGGGCGGCACCTGGGACGTGGAGCACTTCGCGAGCCTCCACCGGCCCGAATCGGCCCCACTTCGCTCGAAGGGGTGATCCCGGCTCCCCGCCCTGTCGGAAGCCGGGGCGGCTCAATACCGTTCCTTCCATGACAGACGGGCTGACCATGGACGAGGCCCTGCGGGCCTTGGCCGCCCTGGAGGCGGCATGGAAGGACGACGACGAGGCGCTGTCCGCCCTGGCGGCGGGCAGCCTCGGTGAACGGCCGCTGCCGGCGCTGGTCGCCGCGTACGGCGAGCACGCCATGGACACCCTGATGGCGCTCGCCTTCGGGTTGCGCGCCACCATGAGCGACGAGGAGATCGCCGAGATCTCCGACGCCGTCAGCTCCAACATCGGCGCCCGGATGAGCGCCCTGCTCAACCAGACCCTCAAGGCCTGGGGCACCCTCGCGGCCCCGGACGACCTCTCGGTCACCAAGATCATCGCCCACACCGTGATCGACGCGATGCGGGCCGTCACCGAGGAGCCCAGCAAGACCGAGGTGCTGCCCCTCCTCGCCACCTTCCGCAGCTACGCCCTCAACGACAGCTGAGGAATCGAGAAACAGCGTGGGCTTCGAGTCGCCTCGAAGCCCACGCTGCTGTGTCCGTACCCTCATCCACCCTGCCACGAGCAAGTTCCGGACGAAGCAGCCGCCCGGCGCCCCGCCGATTCGGCGGGGCGGCGGCACCACCGCTCAGCGTCCCTCCGCGACGAGGAAGCGGCCGGAGCGCCAGTGCAGGCGGGCCGGGCCGCCGGTGGGCCAGTCGTGGTTCAGGTGGCGGCGGCCGCGGCCGAGTGCGCCGAGGTCGTGGGGGCGCAGGGTCCCGCTCCTCAGACCGGTGGCCTCGGCGGAGGTCAGCGGCATGATCGTCACGTACTGGGCGTCGTCCCCGCCCATCCAGTCGACGACCTCGGTGAAGATCCACACGAACTGCTGCGAACAGTCCCGGCAGCGCCGGAGGTTGACGGAGAAGCGCGAGCCGTCCACCACCTCCGCCTCGTGCTCGAAGCCCTCCCGCTGCCGCCCCCACACCGCCCGCTCGTCCTCGCCGTAGCACTTCGCGCAGCCGAACTCCGCCATCGGCCTTCCCATCGGGCGACTCCCTGTTCCGCGACGTCCCGGTCGCGGCCCATGATGCCCGCAGGGCCCCGGCGGCCGACCGGACAGTCCACCCGACCGGGGAACAATTCACGGACCGTTCCCACACCGTTCGCGCCCCAAGGCGGAGACCCGCCCGGCCGGTTGACGGCCGTGCCCCCGGATCAGGCGGTCCCCGGCAGGACGGCCGGGGAAGCGGCCTCCCGCACCAGGGCCTGCGGCAGGCTGAGGCTGAAGTGGCGGCCGACGTGCAGCGTGGCCGGCGGCTGCGCCGGCCGCTCGGGTGACCGGTCACCGCCGGCGGCGCGCGCCCGGGCGAAGAGCGTCGGTGCGTTGGACCAGGCGGCGGCGCTGTTCCTGACACGCCCGTGGGTGGAAGGCGGCGGCGCGACCACCCGGGTCGCGCCGCCGCCCGCCGGTTGCTACTGCTCGGTCAGTGCCCGCGCCCGGACGGCCCGGCGCAGCGTGTCCAGCTGGTCCACCAGTCCGCGCCGGGTCGCCGCGGTGAGGTCCGGGTCGGCCAGACAGGCCTCGGCGGCCCGCACCGTCTGTTCGGTGGCGGCGAAGGCGGGGAAGCCCGCCGTGGCGAGCACCCGGGCCAGTGCGGGGCCGCGGCGGCCGGCGGCTGACCCCAGCTCCTTGAAGTAGCGCACGGTCAGCTCGTCCAGGAGCTCGGCCTGCTCGGGCTGCCACAGCCCCCTGGCGGTGGCGGTGGCCAGGTAGTTGGAGAGCTCGCCGTGGAACAGCGTCTGCCAGGCGGCCTCCTTGGCCCCTTGGTCGGGCAGTGCGGCCCGGCAGCGGGCGGCACCCTGCTCGCTGGTGTCGCTGGGGTCGGCGGCGAGCTCGGCGGCGATCTCCGGCTCACCCGCCGCGCCGAGCACGCACAGCCGCAGCAGCAGCTGCCAGCGCAGGTCCGGGTCGAGCAGCGGTCCGCCGGGCACCGTGCCGGCCGCCAGCCAGTCACGCAGCTCGGCGGCCTGCGGCTCGCCGACGGCGGTGCCGATCACGCCGCGCACGGCCACCAGGCGCAGGCCGGTGCGGTCCGGCTCGCCGTCGGTGCGGCGCAGCAGGGTGCGGCAGGCCTGTGCCAGTCCGGCCAGTGCCGCCGGCCGCCCGGCCGGCGGCACGGCGCAGTCCACCACGAACTCGCGGGCGAAGGAGAGCACCGCGTCCACCAGGTGCACCGAGGTCTCGCCGGGCAGGTGGGCGGCGACCAGCTCCAGGTACTCGCCGGGCGCCAGCTCCCCGTCGCGTACCTGGTCCCGGGCGGCGCTCCAGAGCACCGCCCGGGCCAGCTCCTCGGGCACGGCGCCGAGCGAGGAACGCACGGTCTCCCAGGAACCGGGGTCGAGACGGATCTTGACGAAGCTGAGGTCGGTGTCGTTGAGCAGGGTCAGTTCGGCCGCGGCCGACTGCGCGACGGTGCCGTCGGCCGCCAGGTCGAGGGGCACGCGGTCGGCCAGCTCCAGGGCGCCCTCGGCGGTGCGTCGGTAGTGGCCCACGGTCAGCCGGTGCGGGCGCCGCCCGCCGTCGGCCGAGGTGTGCTCGATCCGGCCGTCGGTCCACCGCAGGGTGTCCACGCCGGTGGTGCGCAGCCAGCGGTCGGCCCAGCCGTGGACGTCGCGGCCGCTGGCCGCCGCCAGCGCGCGGAGCAGGTCGTCGAGGGTGGCGTTGCCGAAGGCGTGCTCGTCGAAGTAGTCGTTGACTCCGGCCAGGAAAGCCTCCTCACCGAGCCAGGCGACCAGCTGGCGCAGTGCGGCGGCGCCCTTGGCGTAGGAGATGCCGTCGAAGTTCTGCAGCGCCTGGGCGGTGTCGTCCACCGTGCCGGGGGCCACCGGGTGGGTGGAGGGGCGCTGGTCGGCGTCGTAGCCCCAGGTCTTGCGGTCGGCGGCGAAGCCGGTCCAGGCGCTGGTGAAGCGGGTGGAGGTGGCGGTGACGCTGTAGGCCATGTACTCGGCGAAGGACTCGTTCAGCCACAGGTCGTCCCACCACTTCATGGTGACGAGGTCGCCGAACCACATGTGTGCCATCTCGTGCACCACCACCAGGGCGCGTTCCTCGCGTTTGGTGTCGGCCACGGCGGAGCGGAAGACGTACTCGTCGCGCAGCGTGACGCAGCCCGGGTTCTCCATCGCACCGGCGTTGAACTCCGGCACGAAGCACTGGTCGTAGCTGTCGAAGGGGTAGCGGTGCCGGAAGACCCGGTGGTAGTGGTCGAAGCCCTGCCGGGTGATCTCCAGCAGCTCGGGGGCGTCGGCGTCCAGGTGGGCGGCGAGCGAGCGGCGGCAGTGCAGGCCGAGCGGGATCCCGTCGTGCTCGGCGCGCACCGAGTGCAGCGGGCCGGCCACCACCGAGACCAGGTAGCTGCTGATCGCCGGGGTGGGCGCGAACTCCCAGCGGCCGGGCGAGACCTGGCGGCCCACGCTGTTGCCGACCACGGTCCACTGCGGCGGCGCGGTGACGGACACCGTGTACCGCGCCTTGAGGTCGGGCTGGTCGAAGGATGCGAACACCCGCGGGCCGTCGTCGAGGAAGGACTGGGTGTAGACGTAGTCCTCGCCGTCGGCGGGGTCGGCGAAGCGGTGCATGCCCTCGCCGGTGTGCGAGTAGGCCATGTCGGCCTCGACGGTGAGCTCGTTGTCGGCCGCGAGGTCGGTCAGCGGGAAGCGCCCGGCCCGCAGCGCGTCGACGTCCAGTTCGCGGCCGTTCAGCACCGCTCGGTGGAGTCCGGCCGGTTTGACATCCACGTAGGTCCCGGCGCCCGGGGTGGTGCAGCCGAAGCGGATCACCGTGGTGGAGCCGAACACCTCCCGGCCGCGGGTCAGGTCGAGGTCGAGGTGAACGGTGCGGACGTCGAGCAGACGGTGGCGCTCGACGGCCTCTGCGCGGGTGAGTACTGAGGTGTCGGACATGCGGGTCATGCTGCTCCATCCGACGGGCCGGCGGCACCCGTTTTCCGGCCTCGGACGCGCCGGGGGAAACGCCGGGGGCCTCCCGACCGCCCTACTCCTCACCGTCGGCGAGCAATCGCATCAATCAGGTAACAGCCGGAGCAAAGTAGGATGAAACAACTCCCGTGCTACGCGCGAAGAGTTCCATAGATGTTCCATTTGCCCGATTAATCTCCCGCTTCACACGCACGGAGCCACCCTCATGGACAACCTGTCCACCGCCGACACCAACGGCGCGATAGAGACCCGCGGTATCGAACCCGTCCCCGACCACGAGCGCCGGGGCAGGGTCCGCGAGCTCTTCCCGACCTGGGTCGCGGCGAACATCAGCGTCCTCCTTCTCACCATGGGTGCGGCCCTGGTGGTGTTCAACCGCCTGAACTTCTGGCAGGTCCTGATCGTCGCCGCGTGCGCCGCGCTCGTCTCGTTCGGCATGGTCGGCGTGCTGTCGGTCTCCGGGAAGTGGGGCGGGGCGCCGGGCGCGACCCTCTCGCGGGCCACCTTCGGGGTGCGCGGGAACCTCTTCCCCGGCGCGATCCTCTGGATCGCCCGGTTCGGCTGGGAGACGATCAACGCCGTCACCGGTGCCTACGCCGTGCTGACCGTCCTTGACCTGCTCTTCGGCGTCAAGAGCAACACCGCGCTGATCGTGATCACGCTCTTCGCCTTCGTCGCCTGCACCTTCCTGGTCTCCGGCATGGGCCGCAAGGCGCTGAACGTCTGCAACACCTGGTCGACGTACCTCTTCGGCGTCTTCAGCGTCCTGGTGCTGGGCTACCTGGTCGCGACCATGCACTGGAGCGAGGTCTTCTCCAAGCCCGCGGGCACCACGGCGATGATGATCGCCGGCATCGGGACCATCGCCGCCGGTGGCATCAGCTGGGTCCCCACCGGCCCGGACTTCGCCCGCTACCTGCCGCACGCCGCCTCCGGCAGGAAGATCGTCGGCGTGACGGTTTCCGGCGCCGGCCTGGTGATGGTGCCGATGGTGCTGATGGGCGCCGTGATGGCGGTGGCCTCGCCCGGCCTGGCGCAGGCCGCGGACCCGGTCTCCTTCCTCGGTGACCTGCTGCCGACCTGGCTGGCCGTGCCCTACCTGCTGACCGCGATCGTGGGCATGCTGCTGATCAACAGCCTCTCCATGTACTCGGCCGGCTTCACCGCGCAGACCATGGGCGTCAGGCTGCCGCGCGCCATGGCCGTCAGCATCAACGCCGTGATCTCGCTGGTCGGCGGCCTGCTGCTGATGCTGGTCGCCAAGAGCTTCCTGGGTTCCTTCATCACCTTCCTGATCCTGCTCGCCGTCTCCTTCTCGGCCTGGATCGGTGTCTACGCGGTGGACATGTTCCGGCGCCGGTCGCGTGCGGTGCGCTACGACGCCGCCGCGCTGATGGACACCAGCAGGAACAGCCGGTACTGGTACAAGGGCGGCTTCTGCTGGCAGGCGATGGTGTCCTGGGTGCTCGCGCTGCTGATCGGGCTCGCCTTCACCAAGTGCGACTGGTTCGCCGGCCCGCTCTCCGACACTCCCGTCGGCAGGTACGGGCTCGCCTGGGCGGCGACCATCGTGATCTCCGGCGTGATCATGGCCGTGCTCCCCGCCCCCCGGGAGAACACCTCGGCCACCGCCGAGCAGCCCGTCGGCCGCCAGGCGGAGCGGACCGAACGGGTCACCGTCTGACCGCACGCCCCGACACCCCCGGACAGCCCCGGGGGGGGGGGGGCGGGGGGGCCCCCCCCCGGGGGGGGGGGGGGGGCGCGCCGGGGGGGGGGGGGGGGCGCCGGGCGCCCCCCCCCCGGGGGGCCGGCCAGCGCG
>NZ_JBIWNZ010000004.1:0-22355 GCF_044767505.1 Kitasatospora sp. NPDC101235 | reverse complement strand
GGGGGGCCCCCCGGGGTAGGGCACCAACGGGGCCCCCGTCACCCCCCCCCCCCCCCCCCCCCCCCACGCCGGGTGCGTGGGGACCGGCCAGCCCACGACCGGGCTGTCCGGTTCCGATGCCCTGGTCAGGCACTGGTCAGCCGCCGGTCAGCCCCTGTCGGCGGCCATCACCTCGGCGACGGCCGCCAGATCGCTGGTCGGGGAAGCATCGAGAGTGGCGGCCGGGTCCCGCCGAACGCTCCGGCCGTTCGGTAATCCGAACGGCCGGGCGGTGCGGCAATCCGGCGGTGCGGCGGACCGTCCCACCGCCCCCGTACGGCTCGCTCAGTGCCAGAGCCCCCACGAGGCCGGCCGGGCCGGCTCGGCGAGGTGGCCGTGCTGCTCGGCCCGGTACTGGAGCACCAGCACCGACCGCACCTGCTCGCCGCCCAGCGCGGTGTAGGCGTGCGGCAGCGCGGAGTCGAAGCCGATGTAGTCCCCTGGGCCGAGCTCGACCTCGCGGCCGTCGACCCGCACGCCCAGCCGGCCCGTCTGCACGACGGTGTGCTCGGTGCCGGTGTGGCCGGCGGACTCCTGCGCGGCGCCGGTGCGTACCACCTGGTCGTAGATCTCGAACACCGTGTCCCCGGACTCGATCCGGCGCAGCGGGCGCAGGTCGACGCCCCGGCCGCTGAGCACCTCGGTCTCGGCCGCGCGCACCACCGTGACCTCGCCGGCGGGCCGGGCCTCGACCAGGTCGGAGATCGGCACGCCGAGCACCCGGGAGAGCCCGAGCACGGTCTCCAGGGTGGGGTTGCCGGCCCCGGACTCCAGCTGGGAGAGCGTCGCCTTGCCGACCCCGGCCTGCCGGGACAGCTCGGACAGCGACAGTCCGCGCTGGGCCCGCACCCGCTTCAGGTTGGCGGCGAGGACGCCCCGGACGGATTCCTCGGCATCATTCACGCTCGACCTCTTCTCTCCCGGCAGTGTTCGGTATACCGTACGGGTCGCATGCCGACGGACGGGGCAGCCTAGCGAAGCACCTCGCATCCACCACCCTCACCAGGAGACCGTAGTGACCGAGCCCGCCGAGACCATCAAGTACCGGAAGAACGGCCTGACCCGTGGCGTCACGGACGAACTCGCCGAGAGCATGAAGCACGGCTGGGCCGACACCGAGCGCACCGCCCTGGAGCCGGTCCCGCAGGCCGAGCACACCGCCCGCCGCCGCGCGGAGCTGTCCGCCGCCTTTCCCGGCGAGTTGCTGGTGGTCCCGGCCGGCAACCCCAAGGTGCGGGCCAACGACACCGACTACTCGTTCCGCCCTTCCTCCGACTACGCCTACCTGACCGGCGACCAGTCCGAGGACGCGGTCCTGGTGCTCAGGCCGACCGGGGCGAGCGGCCACGAGGCGGTGCTCTACCTGCGCGACCGCTCCCGCACCGACAACGGCGAGTTCTGGCTGGACAACCACGGCGAGCTGTGGGACGGCCGCCGCAACAGCCTCACCGAGAGCGAGCGGCTGTTCGGTCTGCCCTGCCGGGACGTCCGCGCCGTCCGCGCCGATCTTCGTGCCGCCACCGGCCCGGTGCGGGTGCTGCGCCGCCACGACGCGGGCGTGGAGGAGACCCTCGCGGACCGGGCGGTCGCCGAGCGGGACGAGGAGTTCGAGGTCTTCCTGTCCGGGCTGCGCCTGGTCAAGGACGAGTTCGAGATCGAGGAGCTGCGCTTCGCCTGCGCCGCCACCGCCCGCGGCTTCGAGGACGTGGTGCGTGTCCTCGGCACCGACTCCGAGACCGCCGAGCGGCTGATCGAGGGCACCTTCTTCGTCCGCGCCCGGGTCGAGGGCAACAACGTGGGCTACAGCACCATCGCCGCGGCCGGTCCGCACGCGACCACCCTGCACTGGGTGCGCAACAACGGCCACGCCCGGCCCGGCGACCTGCTGCTGCTCGACGCGGGCGTGGAGACCAACCACCTCTACACCGCCGACGTCACCCGTACCCTCCCGGTCAGCGGCCGCTTCACCGAGCTCCAGCGCAAGATCTACGACGCCGTGTACGCGGCCCAGGAGGCCGGCATCGCGGCGGTGCGGCCGGGCGGGCAGTTCCGTGACTTCCACCACGCCGCGCAGCGCGAGCTCGCCGAGCACCTCACCTCCTGGGGCCTGTTCGGCGACCTCAGCGCGGACAAGGTGTACGAGCTGGGCCTGCACCGCCGCTTCACCCTGGCCGGCACCGGCCACATGCTGGGCATCGACGTCCACGACTGCGCCCACTCCCGCACCGAGGAGCACGTCGACGGCCCGCTCGAGCCCGGCATGGTGCTCACCGTGGAGCCGGGCATCTACTTCCAGGAGAACGACCTGACGGTGCCGGAGGAGTACCGGGGCATCGGAGTGCGGATCGAGGACGACATCCTGGTCACCGAGGACGGCAACGAGAACCTCTCCGCCGACCTCCCGCGCCGCTCCGACGAGGTCGAGGCCTGGCTGGCCCGCCTGCGCGGCTAGGAAGCGGGGGCACGACAACCGGGGCCCGGCCGGACGTGGTCCGGCCGGGCCTGCTGGTCACCCGCGGTCGCTCAGCCCCAGTTGCCGACCAGGGGCTGGTCCCCCGGGTTGCCGCCATGCGTTGAGTGAGTGTCACAGGACGCCCGGACCGGCCTGAGCGCCTCCGAGCGGGAACTGCTCACTCTGCTCGCCGCCGGCCTCACCGACGAGGTCGCGGGCCGGCGCCTGGGCATCTCCGCCCGGAGCGTACGCCGCCAGACGGCGGCGCTGATGGAACGCCTCGGCGCGTCCAGCCGTTTCGAGGCCGGCCTCAAGGCCGCCCAACACGGTTGGCTCGACCGAGCGGCGGGGCGACGGGCCGTCAGCCGAGGCGCCACACGGTGGTGGTCTTGACCGCGGTGTCCTCCAGATCCGCGACCACCGGCACCTGGTACGCCGCCACCGCGGTGAAGCGCTCCCGCGGCAGGTAGGCGCGGCCCGGGTCGCCGACGATGACGGTCGCGCCGCGCGCCGCGGCCCGTTCCAGGAAGGGCAGGAAGCGGGCGGCCATGGCCCGTTCGTAGAAGACGTCGCCCGCGAGCACCACCTCGGCGGGCCCGCCGTCGCCGTCCACCAGGTCCACCAGGGTGCCTTCCACCCGCACCCCGTTGACCTCGGCGTTCAGCCCGATCGCGGCCACCGCGTAGGCGTCGATCTCGGCGGCGCGCACCTCCGTCGCCCCGCACAGCGCGGCGGCCACCCCGACCAGCCCGGAGCCGGCCGCGACGTCCAACACCGTACGGCCCGCGACCAGTTCGGGGCGGTCCAGCACGTAGCGGGCGACTGCCGCCCCGCCCGCCCAGGCGAAGGCCCAGAACGGCGGCGGCAGCCCGGCCTCCCCACGCGCCCGCTCGGTGGTCTCCCACAGGGCGATGGCGTCCTCGGCCATGTGCAGGCTGATCTCGGGCACGAAGGGGACGGGCTTCAGCTCGGTCTCCCGCCGGATGAAGGCGAGGTCCTCGGCGGGCTGAAGAGTGGACAGCTCACTCGGCATGCCCCGCAGCATAGAGCCCGCACGGGGGTGCGTCCGCACGCCGGCACGGAGGTGCGTCCGCACGCCCGCACGGAGGTGCGTCCGCACGCCCGCACGGAGGTGCGTCCGCAGACCCGCGCCCGTCTCCCCGCACCCGCAGCCCGGTTCAGCCCCGCTCGTCCACCACCCGCTTGATCTTCCCGACCGAGCGCTCCAGCGTGTACGGGTCCACCACCTCGGCCGCGACCGTGATCCCGACCCCGTCCTTCACCGCCCGGACGATCTCCGCCCGCGCCGCCTCCCGCTGTTCGGCCGAGGCCTCCGGCCGGGCCTCCACCCGGACGGTCATGTGGTCCAGCCGCCCCTGCCGGCCGAGCCGCAGCTGGAAGTGCGGCGCGACGCCGGGGGTGCGCAGCAGGATCTCCTCGATCTGGGTCGGGAAGACGTTCACCCCGCGCAGGATGATCATGTCGTCGCTGCGCCCGGTGACCTTCTCCATCCTCCGGAAGGCCGGCCGCGCGGTGCCGGGCAGCAGCCGGCTGAGGTCACGGGTGCGGTAACGGATGATCGGCAGCGCCTCCTTGGTGAGCGAGGTGAAGACCAGTTCGCCGCCCTCCCCGTCGGGCAGCACCTCGTCGGTGAACGGGTCGACGACCTCCGGGTAGAAGTGGTCCTCCCAGATGTGCAGCCCGTCCTTGGTCTCCACGCACTCCTGCGCGATGCCCGGGCCGACCACCTCGGACAGGCCGTAGATGTCGACGGCGTGCAGGTCGAGCCGCTCCTCGATCTCGCGCCGCATCTCCTCCGTCCAGGGCTCGGCCCCGAAGATGCCGACCCGCAGCGAGGTGCTGCGCGGGTCGACGCCCTGCTTCTCGAACTCGTCCAGCAGGGTCAGCAGGTAGGACGGGGTGACCATGATGATCTCGGGCTCGAAGTCCAGGATCAGCCGCACCTGGCGGGCCGTCATGCCACCGGAGGCCGGGATGACGGTGCAGCCGGCCCGCTCGGCACCGTAGTGCGCGCCCAGGCCGCCGGTGAACAGCCCGTAGCCGTAGGCGATGTGCACCTTGTGGCCGGGCCGGCCACCGGCCGCGCGGATCGAGCGGGCGACCACGTCGGCCCACATGGAGAGGTCGTTCTCGGTGTAGCCGACCACGGTCGGCAGCCCGGTGGTGCCGCTGGAGGCGTGGATCCGGCGGACCTGTTCCATCGGGACGGCGAACATGCCGAAGGGGTAGCCCTCGCGCAGGTCGGCCTTGGTGGTGAAGGGGAAGCGGGCGAGGTCGTCCAGGGTGCGGCAGTCCTCGGGGCGGACCCCGGCGGCGTCGAACTTGCGGCGGTAGAGCTCGACGTTGTCGTACGCGTGCCGCAGCGTGGCCCTCAGCCGGGTGAGCTGGTGGGCGCGCAGCTCCTCCGGGCCCATCCGCTCGCCCGCGTCCAGCAGCTCCGGCGGGAGCGGCTCCCCGAGGTGTCGGCTCGGGACGGGTGCGGTGCCGGTCATCGTCGCTCCTTCGCTGCTCTGCCTGCCCGGAGCTGCCTACCGATCGTTCGGTCAGCTCAGGTGGCTCCATTGATCCAGTACCCGAACCACCTGTCAAGGGATCGCACAGACCTTCCGGAATGCGAAGTTCCGACCACTTCGCGGCGACTTCACCTCGACAGCTTGGCTGTCCGATATGAAAATCATTACAGAACTTTGACTCGCCGGCAGTCTTTCCCGCCCCGACCACATGGTTCAGTAGTGCGGTTTCCGCCCCGCACCCCGGAGTGATCACCGTGCCCACGACTCCCGCCCTGGTCAGCGCGCTGCGCGAACTCGGCGACCGACCCGCCGTCGTCGCCGACGGGCGCGCGATCAGCGGCATCGGCCTGCTGCTCGGCGTCTCCCCGCCGGGCGGCCTGCCCCGGGCCCTCGCCCGGCGCGTCGCCGAGCACGCCGCGCTGCCGCCCTCCGCCGCCCGGGCCGCCGAGCAGCGGCTGCGCTACTGGGCCGGCGTCCTCGGCACGCCACCGATCCGGCACGCCGTGCTGCACCCGGTCAGCGACCTCGCCGTCGACCTCGCCCTCGCCACCCTGCTGACCGGCGGCACCGTCCACTGCGGCGACCCGGAGCAGCGGCCCGAGCAGCAGCTCGCCGCCGTCGCCGCCTACCGGGCCACCCACCTCAGCCTGCCCTCCGCGCTGCTGTGGCGGCTCAGCCGGCAACCCGGGCTCACCGCCCACGACCTCGGCGCGCTGCGCCTGGTCCTGCACATCGGCCCCGAGCCCCGACAGGAGGACGTGTACGCCGCCGTCGACGCGCTCGGCGCCGTCCTCGCCCACGTCCGCGCCCCGGACAGCAACGCCGAGGCCGCCGACCGCCGGCTGCGCGCCGACGCCGAGAGCGCCTCGGCCGCCGCCTGGAAGCACAGCATCGGCGTCACCGCCGAGCAGGTCCGCGACTTCGGCGCCCAGCTCGACCGGGCCGTGCTCGCCGCACTGCTGCACACCCTCCAGCAGAGCGGTGTGCTCACCGACCCCGCGCGCGGCTACCCCGAGGCCGAGGTGCTGGCCGCCGCCATGGTCACCCCCGCCCAACGCCCCCGGGTCGTCCGCTGGCTGGACGCGCTCGCCCGGCATGGCCTGATCACCCGTCAGGACGGCGGAGTCCAGGGCCCGGTCTTCCGCGGCGGGCCCGGGCCGGGCGCCGCAGAGGTCCGGGAGGCCTGGCGCCCGGCCGTCGAGACCTGGACGGACGGCCTCGGCCCGGCCGCCGCCCTGGACCGGGTCCGGCGCGGCGCCCTGCGGCTGCCCCGGCTGATCAGCGGCGAGGAGGCCCCGCGACCGGCCGCCTCCCCCGTCCGCCGGGCCGCCGCCCGCGGCTACCTCGGCGCCGCCCTCGGCGCGCTGGTGCGCGGCACCGCCGAGGCCCACGAGGGACCGGGGCCGCTGCGCGTCCTCGAACTCGACCCCGAGGGCGGCGAGCCGGCCGTCGCCCGCGCCCTCGCCGCCCGGCCCCGGCAGAGCACCGAGCACCATCCCGCCCCCGACGGCGGCCGCTACGACCTCGTCCTCGCCACGGCGACCGGACGGACCACGGAGGAGGTCCCGGCGCTGGTCCGGCTGCTCTCCCCCGGCGGCCGGCTGCTGCTGCTCGCACCCACCGCAGAACAGCTCGACCTGCTGATCACCGGCGACGCCCACGGCCTCACCGCCCTTCCGGCGGAGCACTGGCGGGCGGCCCTGGCCGCCGCGGGCTGCCCGACGGTGCTGACGCTGCCGGAGGACGGGCACCCGATGGGGCTGCTGGGACAGCAGTTGTTCGCGGCGCGGGTGGACTGACGGGGCCCGGCCCACGCCCTCCTCCGCGCGTTCCCGCCGGTCGGAGCGGCCCGGGCGGCTCCCCTACCCGCACGCCGTGGCCGGGCGGTGAAGTCCGGATCACGCACCGCCACCCGATCTGTACCATTTCGATACCGAAGCCGGGATGAGCTGCAGGGATTCTCGCCGCCCGGGCCCGTCCCCGGGTAGGCTCCGCTTGTCCTCCGGCCCCCGCGCAGGCGGCCCCCTGCCGCCGTGCCGCGTCCTCCGGGGGCGCACCCCCGCGGGCCACTCGGTGGGCACCGCGCACTCGACACCGCGCGCCAGGGCAGTCGCGCGAACGGCGAAGGGCATCGCATTGGCGGATCGGCTCACCGGAGGAGACTCCTCGCTGCTGCGGCGGATCAATGCGGCGGTCACGCTTCGGGCGCTGCGGAACGGCCACTCCGTGACCCTCACTCAGCTCGTCGGCGAGACCGGGCTCTCCCGCCCGACGGTCGAGGGCGTGATCGAGGGCCTGGTCGAGACCGGACTGGTCGCCGAGGTCGAGCAGCCGAGGGAGGACGGCCAGCCGGGCACCGGCCGCCGCGGCCGCCCGGCCCGCTGGTTCCGCTTCCGCGCCGAGGCCGGGCACATCCTCGGCATCGAGGTCGGCGTGCACGACATCCGGGTCATCCTGTCCGACCTCACCGGCGAGGTGGTGGGCAGTCACTTCAAGCCGGTGGACGAGACCCTCGACGCCGAGGACCGGCTCGCCGCCGTCCGCACCGCCGTCGCCGAGGTGCTGCGCAAGGCCGGCATCTCCCGGGACAACCTGTGGGCGGTCGGCATCGGCACCCCCGGCATCGTGGACCGTGAGGGCACCATCCGGCTGGGCACCGCGATGCCCGGCTGGACCGGACTCGACCTCGGCACCCGCCTGCGGCGCTCGTTCCGCTGCCCGGTCCTGATCGAGAACGACGCCAACCTGGCCGCCATCGCCGAGCACTGGCAGGGGTCGGCGGTCGGCGCCGACGACGTCGTCTTCGTGATGGCCGGCCTCAGCCCGGGCGCCGGCTCCCTCATCGGCGGCAAGCTGCACCGCGGTTTCGGCGGCGCGGCCGGCGAGATCGGCGCCCTGCACCTGCTCGGCCAGGAGGTCACTCCCGAGCGCCTGCTGTCCACCACCGGAAAGCCCCTCAACCCGCTGGACGAGGCCGCCGTGGCCCGTGTGCTACGGCTGGCCCGGGAGGGCGACGAGGTCGCCAAGGTCGCCATGGACCGCTTCCTCACCCGCCTCGTCCAGGGCGTCGCCGCGCTCGTCCTGGCCATCGACCCGCAGCTGGTCGTCATCGGCGGGTGGGCGGCCGGCCTCGACGGCGTCCTGGACCCGCTGCGCGAACGCCTGGCCCAGTTCACCCTGCGTGCCCCCGAGGTCGCCCTGGCGGCCCTCGGCTCCGAGGTGGTGGCGATGGGCGCCCTGCGCGTCGCCCTCGACCAGGTCGAGGAGCAGCTCTTCGCGGTGGACCCGCCCCGGGCCTGACGCCGACACCGCTGCCAGGCCTGACACCGGTCGCACTGCGGAGGCTGGCGCCGGTCGCGCTGCCGGGTCAGCCCCGCAGGTGGCGCTCCGCGACGTCGAACGGCCAGCGGGCGAAGTCGACCGGCAGCGCGTCGACGTTCGGAGGGACGCTCACCGCGCAGTTCCGTCCGCCCGGAACAGCCCGCCGCATTCCGGTGTACCGGACTCCGCCCACAGCTCCACGACCAGGTTCACGTCTCCCCCCTCCACCCTGTCGCGGCTTCCGAGGGCGACGCCAACGGCAAAGGCCCGGACGCCAGTTGGCGTCCGGGCCTCGACCTGAGGGTTTCCGGAAAGTGGTTCAGGAGGCGGTACGGACCTCGGCCGTCGCGCCGACCGGGGTGACCTCGACGAGTCCGGCCTCGCCGAAGGTCAGCTTGCAGGTGTCCGCCCGGTAGGTGGAGACCGCCAGCGCCACCAGCCGGCCTGCCGAGGCGTACTGGGTGGTCATGACCAGGACCGGCGCGCCGGGCGGGCGCTCCAGCAGAGCGGCCTGCTCGGCCTCGGCGACACCCAGCTCGACCGAGCGGGACTCACCGTCCACCTCCAGGCGCTCCAGCTGGCGCAGCACCGAACGGGCGCGGTCGCTCTCGGCACGGAAGCCCGGCAGGTGCGGCAGGGCGGCGGCCGGGACGTGCAACGACTCGCTGGCCACCGCCCGGCCCTCCACCAGGCGGACCCGGCGCACGGTGTGCACGGTGGCGCCCTCGGCGACGCCGAGGCTCTTCGCCAGCTGCGCGGAGGCGGGGGCGGTGGTGCAGTCGATCGTCCGCCAGGCCTGGCTGCGCGCGGCGCCGGGCCAGCCCTCCTCCTGCCGGTTGACCGGGACGCCGACCCGCGGGGCGGCGATCAGGGTGCCGATCCCCCGGCGGCGCACCAGGCGGCCCTCCAGCTCCAGCTGGTCGAGCGCCTGCCGCAGCGTGGCCCGGGCGACGCCGAAGCGGGCCGAGAGCTCGCGCTCGTTGGGCAGCACCTGACCGGTGGAGAACTCCGAGTCGATGGCCCGCAGCAGCACCGTGCGCAGGTGCCAGTACTTCGGCTCCGGCACCGCAGAAAGCTGTCCTGTCGTACCCACCGCGTCCTCCACCCTGATGTTGTCCGCCCTGCGACAAGGAGGGCGGATCCCGGGCCCACTGTCCGCTGTTGCGGCAGGTGGGAGAGCGGGCCTTTATCCGTCCTTCTTTATTAAAGGTCCTTGCAGTAAGTGACCCTAGGTGCTCCGTCCGGAGATGGTCAAGACCAATGGCGCGGCTCGATGGGGCCGCCGCCCATATTCATGCCGCGTTCACGACAGCTCTTGTCAGCCACTGTCACCATCCGGCGGAGACGGCCGGCGGGGACAGCCGGTGAAGGCGGCCGATGGAGACGGCCCGCCGCCGCGCGTCACGGTTCGGACCGGGAACGGCCAGTCGGTAGGCTGCCCGGGTGATCGTGGTGACGAGTGTGAACGTGAACGGAATCCGGGCGGCGGCCAAGAAGGGCTTCGTCGAGTGGCTGGCCGGTACCGAGGCGGACGTGGTCTGCCTCCAGGAGGTGCGCTCCGAACCCGAGCAACTGCCCGTCGAGCTGCGCGACCTGGACGGCTGGCACGCGGTCTGGGCCCCCGCCGCCACCAAGGGCCGAGCCGGCGTCGCCGTCCTCTCCCGCGAGAAGCCGCAGCGCACGGTCATCGGATTCGGCTCGGAGGAATTCGACAATTCGGGCAGGTATGTCGAAATCGACCTGCCTGGCGTGACCATCGCCAGCCTCTACCTCCCCTCCGGTGAGGTCGGCACCGAGCGCCAGGACGAAAAGGAACGCTTCATGGCGGAATTCCTCGTCCACCTCACCGCCCTGCGCACCCGCGCCTCCGCCGACGGCCGCGAGGTCATCGTCTGCGGCGACTGGAACATCGCCCACCGCCCCGAGGACCTCAAGAACTGGAAGGCCAACCAGAAGTCCGCCGGCTTCCTCCCCGAGGAGCGCGCCTGGCTCTCCCGCGTCCACGACGAGGCCGGCTACGTCGACGTCGTCCGCGCCCTCCACCCCGACCGCACCGGCCCCTACTCCTGGTGGTCCTACCGCGGCCGCGCCTTCGACAACGACTCCGGCTGGAGGATCGACCTAATCATGACAACTCCGGGCATTTCAGACAAATGCATCGAGGCCCACGTCGAGCGCGCGGCCTCCCATGCGGAGCGGTGGAGCGATCACGCGCCCGTCACCGCCGTGTTCAACTTCGGCGATAACTGACCTGCAGGCAACCACAGTTGAACAAAGTCCAGAGACGGCCCCGGCTGACGGCACGCCCTCAGCCCAGGTCCGCTCGCGCCAGTGAATGAGGCCTGTGATCTCGCCCGGGCCGGTTTGACAAGTCGATTCGTCGCATCGCCTCGCGCCAGGGACATCGCGAGCGCTGACTGGCGGGAAGGCCTTGTGGCACCTACACGGGACCGGCCATAGCGGCTCTCCGCAATCCTCGCTGGCGTGCGCCCATCAGCGAGGGTACGCCAGCGGGGAAGGACCACGGAACTCCTCATCGGCGTCCGGGACCGCAGGCCTCGCCGACGGCCACGCCGCCCGCTGAGGCCACGACCCCTCGGAAAGCGAAGCCAACGGCGACGACTCCACCCCCGTGTCCCGCGCGACCAGGCGGCTGATCGGCTGGCTACCCGTCGGCCGCCATGCCTGTGGCGTGCCGTGCGACCGCCGGGGCGGCGAACGCGACCAGCACGGCCAGCACCGCGAAACCACCGCCCAGAGTAGTGGCCACCGCCGCCGAGGCGACGACCAATGGGCCACCGGCGTCGCCGAGTTCGCGTCCGAGTTCGGCGGCGCCCATGGTCTGGCCCAGCCGCTCGGCAGGCGTGGCGGCCGCCAGGGCGGCGAACGCGAGCGGGGTGATCAGCCCAGTCCCTGTTCCGATGACGACCGCCGCCGACAGCAGCGCCGTTGGTGCCGAGCAGCTTGATGACCTCCTGCGAGGCCACCGGCCCGCCGGGGAGCGCCTGGGTGCCGCCGCCGAGCGTGCTCACCTGGGCCGCCGCGTGCAGGTTCTCCACCATGCCCGCGGCCACGAACACCACGGCGAAGACCACCGAGACCGGCAGCAGCAGACGGATCGTCACCCGGACGAGGTCCACCCAGAAGTTGCCCACCCGGTCGGTCCCGCTCCGATGGAAGCCGCGGATCAGCGCGGCGACCACGGCGATGCCGACGGCGGCGGACAGGAAGTTCTGCACCGCCAGACCGGCCATCTGCGCCAGGTGCCCCAGCGTGGACTCGCCCGAGTAGTTCTGCCAGTTGGTGTTGGTGACGAAGGACACCGCGGTGTTCCAGGCGAGCGGGGCGTCCACCGCCTTGAACCCGAGGGACAGCCACAGGTGGTTCTGCAGCCGCAGGAAGGCGTACAGGAAGAGCACCGAGACCGCGGAGAACGCCAGCACACCACGCAGGTAGCCGGTCCAGCTCTGGTCCACGTCACCGTGGACCCCGATCACCCGGTAGATGCCGCGCTCGATCCTCAGGTGCCTGCGGCCGGTCAGCATGCCCGCGATGTAGTCGCCGAGCGGCCGGTACGACAGCGCGAGAGCGGCCACCAGGGCCAGGGCCTGGAGGTAACCCCTGAGCGCGGCGTCCATCTCAGAACCGCTCGGGGCGGATCAGCGCCACCACCAGGTACACCACCAGGACGGCGGCGACGATCAGCCCGGCGAGATTGTCCCCGCTCACAACCGCTCGGCCCCTTTGGCGAGCAGCGCCAGCACGGCGAAGACGACCACCGTCAGGCCGAGGTAGCCGAGATCCATCACGACGCACCGCCCAATCATCACTGTGTGCAACCGTCCGATTTTCATGTGTCATCACGATTCTTGGCTGACGTGCCCGACCATGGTGAGCTTTTCCTGAGCCATCGGGATGGCACGCGGCAGGCAGCACAGTGGTGTGAGCGGCCCTCGGGAGTCCGGCAGCGGTCGGGCGGGCCCAGGCGTGGAAGGCAACGGGTTCCGCGCGGTGACCCCGGTCCGGGCCGAAGGCCGACTGGGCTTACCCCATGGATGCTTCTCAGAAGTGTCCGATTACGGGACAGCGCCGATGACGGTACGGACCACCTCAGCCGCAGTGGGTTGCATCACTGCGACTGAGGTGTCCATGAAGTCGCTGCGGGGCGGGCGCGCTTCGAGAGCTAGGAGTTCCGGCCACGTGCGGCGACACGCCAGCGGCCCACGACCTTGCCGCCGCTGACGACCGCGACATCGTCGACGAGGTTCACCGCCACACAGACGTGGTTGGGGATCACCCGCAGCCGCTCGCCGAGGGCGGGCAGGTCGCTGCCATCGGGCCAGACCACGGTGGCATGGTGCTCGGACAGGGCCGTGATGCGGGCCTCGGGTTCGTCCATGAGCCGGCCGAAGCCCGTGGCCCACACGGGTCGGTCACCGCCGAGGACCTTGCTGCCCGCATCCAGGACGATCCGCCGGGGTGCGGTGTCGTCTCCCTCGTGACGGCTGACGACGGTCGCCGCGACCGTCAGCGCGATGTCCTCGAGCGCGCACCGTCCGAGTTCGAGCTGCTGGGCGTCACCGAACACGTAGACGCCCGGCCGCACTTCGGTGATCGCCGAGGTACCCGCCAGCTCCGCGGTGGGGGTGGATCCGCCACTCACCCGCGTGACGTCGAACCCCGCGGCGGCGAGCAGTTCGGCGGCCCGCCCGAGGGCCCGCCCCTCCTCCCGCGCCGCCTGCTCGGGCATGTCCGGTGCGTAGCCGTGGCCCGGGAAGGTGAACACTCCCCCGACCCGGAACCCGGCGGCGGCCGCCGCGTGGGCCACCGCCACGGCCGCGGCCGGGAGGACGCCGCTGCGGTGGTGGCCGCTGTCGATCTCCACCAGGATCTCGATGTCACCGGCCGCGTCGCCCAGCTGCCGACCGGCGGCCTCGGCCGCTTCCACGGAGTCCACTCCGATCGCGATCCTGGCCCCGGTGGTCAGCCGCCGCAGCCGTTTCGCCTGACGGGGGCCGATCCAGAGCGGATAGGCGATGAAGAGGTCGGTGGCGCCGTGCTCGGCGAAGACCTCGGCCTCCCCGATGGTCGCCACCGTCAGCCCGACGGCCCCTGCGGCGAGCTGCAGCTCGGCGATCTCCGGCATCTTGTGGGTCTTGGCATGCGGGCGCAGCCGCAGGCCCTTGGCCCGTAGTCCGGCCGCCATGCGGTCGACGTTCCGCTGGAGCATGTCCAGCTCGACCATGATGTCCGGAGTCTCGACATCCTCGGGGACTCTGATCATCGGCTTCCTCTTCGACTCGGACCACACCCGTGCGGGCGCGTCGTCACGGGCAATCTGCCACAGTCCCGGGCGGTGGGTGCCCGTCGCCTACTGCCCGGGTTCCCGCTCCGCGAGGAGCAGTTCGAGCAGCTCGTGCGGGGCGACCTCGGCAGGCCACCCGCTCAGGGGCCGGGTGAGCGACCAGCGCAGGATGAACGAGGTGCGCTCCTCGGGGGTGTCGCCGCCGTGCCCACCCTCGTCGAGGTGGCCGTGGTCGGCGACGATCACGATGAGCCAGTCCTCGCCGTGCTCCACCGCGCGGGTGTGTACGGCGTGCCGGAGCCTGGCCACGTGACGGTCGACCCTGCTCAGCGCCGCCTGGTACTCCTCGGTCAGCGCGCCGTAGACGTGGCCAGCGTCGTCCACGTCGCAGAAGTAGACGAACGACACGTCCGGCGAGCGGCGGGAGGTGAGCGCGGCCAGCGCGAAGTCGGCGATCTCGGCGTCGATCCGCACGTAGCCGTGCACCTCGCCGTCGCGGGCGACGACGGTGTGCAGTCCGGCCTTCTGCTGTTCCGCGCGTTGGTGAACGACGGGGCCGAGGTCGTCCGGGGACACCAGCGGGGGCCAGCCGGCCGCCGCGAACGTCCGGGTGGTCTGGTCCTGGTAGAAGGCCCGGGACAGGAGGTCCGGGTGGCGGTGGAGCTGGTGGCCGACGAAGGTGTTGTCCCTGATCCCGTGCTGGGCGTGGGTGGTCCCGGTGAGGATCGAGGACCAGCCGGGTCCGGACATGGTCGGCACTTCCATGGTCATGGGCATCAGGTGGCCCTCGGCTGCCATGGCGCGGAGCGTGGGGGCGGCAGGCGAGTCGGCGGTCAGGTCCCAGCGGAGTCCGTCGATACCGATCAGGAGGATGCGGGTCCGGGCGGCGGGAGTCGGCGAGAGCGATGCGGTCGGCACGGGCGGTTCAGCTTTCGGTGGGGGTTTCGGCAGGGGTTTCAACGATGGTGCGGGTGCGGGTGACGCCGAGGGATACGGGGGTTCCCACCGGGAAGGAGCCGGCAGTCGGCGTGGCCAGGTCCACCCGGAGGTGGTCCGCGCCGTGGCGTACGACGAGCGAGCTGAGCGGCCCACGCAGGATGTGCTCGACGACGACACCTGCGGCCTCGCCGACGCGGGCGGACTGTACGGAGATGTCCTCGGGGCGGATCAGGGCGACGGCCCGTGCGGACGCGACGGGTTCGCGGTTGGCGATCCGCAGGCAGGCTCCGAGCACGGCGATCCGGCCGCCGGCCACCGGGCCCTCAACGCGGTTGACGACGCCGACGAACTGCGAGACGAACGGCGTCTCGGGTTCGTTGTACAGCGTTTCCGGGGTGGCGAGTTGTTCGATGCGCCCGTCGAGCATGACCCCGACGCGGTCGGCCATGGTGAGCGCCTCCTCCTGATCGTGCGTCACCATCAGTGTGGTGATGCCCTCTTGGCGCTGGATCCGGCGGATCTCCTCCCGCAGGCGGGCCCGAACAGTTGCGTCGAGGGCGCTCAGCGGCTCGTCCAGCAGGAGCAGTTGGGGCTGGATCGCGAGTGCGCGGGCCAGGGCGACGCGCTGCTGCTGTCCACCGGAGAGCTGGTGGGGGAACTTCCCGCCGTGCTCGGCGAGCCCGACCAACTCCAGGAGCTCATCAGCTCGTTGGGTGCGCTCGCTACGACCCATGCGCCGGATGCGCAGCCCGTAGGCGACGTTCTCGCGGGCGGACAGGTGCGGGAAGAGCGAGTAGTGCTGGAACACTACGCCGATGTTGCGCGAGCGCGCCGGCGCCGTGGTCACGTCGCTGCCGGCGATGCTCACGTGTCCGGAGTCGGGCCGCTCCAGGCCTGCCAGGATCCGCAGGGTGGTGGTCTTGCCGCAGCCCGAAGGCCCGAGCAGCGCCACCATCTCACCCTGGACGAGGTCGAGGCTCAGGTCATCGAGTACGGTCCGGCCGGCGTAGGCCTTGCTGACCCCGGCCAGCGAGACGTGCCCCGGACGGGATGCGACAGCGGCCGGGTGGGCCACGCCGAAGGCGTTGGGAGAACTCATGATTCGGTTCGTTTCCGTCGTTGGGCGAGCCACGAGATGCCCGACAGGAGCAGCCACGTGATCATCATGGTCAGGAAGGAGAGGGCCGCGGCGCCGCGCGGGGAACTGCCGCCCGCCTGCACGGTGTAGACCGGGAACGTGAAGTGCAGCAGCAGGGAGGCCACCGCGAACTCGCTCAGCACGAGCGCGACGCACATGAGCGCCGCGGACAGCAGCGCGGTGCGCAGGACGGGCAGCGCGACGCGCACCAGCGTGCGCAGGCTCCCGGCGCCCAACGAGCTGCTCGCCGCCCAGAGGGTGCGCAGATCGGCCGCCCGAAGCTGGGCATCGAGGGCTCGGTATGCCAGCGGCAGACACAGCACCACGTAGAACGGCACGAGCGAGAGCGGCGAGACGAGGAACCCGGGCATCGTGGCATGGAAGAACAGCCCGGCTCCGGAGACGAGCGTCACGGACGGCACCACCAGCGGGAGCAGCGACAGCGACTCCGCGAGGTGACGCAGCCTGGCCGTCCCGTGCAGATGGAGGACCAACAGGGTCGGCAGCAGCAGCACGAGCGTCGCGAGGGTGGACAGGACGGCCAGCAGCACCGTCATGTTCAGCGCGTCGCCGGCGCCCGCCGAGGTGAGGACGGCGGCCAGGTTGTCGAGCGTCGCGCCCGCCTTCCCCGGAACGGTGAACCCGAAGACGGCGGCTCCGGCCACCGGGACCAGGAACCCGAGGAGGGCGAGGACGAGGACCGCCGTACGGAGCACTCCCCCGATGCGGAACGGCCGCCGGGAGGTCAGTGGCTCAGCCATGCCCGGCTCCTCCGTTCGAGCAGTGCCCGCGCGCCCATCGCGATCACAATGACGAGCATCATGACCGTGGCCAGGGCGGCTGCGAACGACTCGTCGATGGTCACGTTCCCGGCGATGAAGAAGCCGATCAGCAGCGGTACGAGGTTCAGGCCGCCCCCGGCCAGGGCGTACGCGGTGGCGTACGCCGAGAACGCGTTGGCGAAGAGCAGCAGCAGGGCCCCGCCGAGCGAGGGGGCGAGCACCGGCAGGGCGATGTCCTTCGCGTACCGCCACCCGGTGGCGCCCAGGGTGCTCGCGGCCTCGTGCCACTCGCGGCGCAGGCCGGCCAACGCGGGCAGCATCAGCACGGCCATGAGGGGAATCTGGAAGTACAGGTACACGAGTGCGACGCCCAGGAAGGAGTCGAGCCGGAATCCGTGCAGCAGACCGGGCAGCAGCCAGGTCACCAGCCCCTGCCCGCCGATCGTGGCGATGAAGGAGAACGCCAGCGGCACTCCGCCGGACTGCGAGGCCATGGCCGCATAGGACAGGGCCAGGTTCTTGAGCCACCGGGGGCGCTCCGCGCCGACCAGCGCCCAGGCCAGGACCAGCCCGGCGGCTCCGCCGACGACCGCCGTGACCAGGGACAGGTTGGTGGTCAGGACGAACGCGTCGAAGTACTGGGGCTCGAAGACCCGGGCCATCGACGCGGTCGACCAGGCCCCGGCGACCTGGAACGCCTGGAGGACGTTCGCCGCGACCGGCAGGAAGAGGAAGACCAGGAGGAAGGCGAAGTACGGCAGTGTGCCGAGGGCCGGGCGGCGCAGCCCGCGCGCTGCGGCCTTCGGGCCCGCCATCAGGCCCGGACCTTCGCGGCCCAGGTGTCGGTCACGAGCTGGCTGGCCTTCGTACCCTGGTCGACGGTCGGGAACGTCACCTTGCGCAGGATCTCCGGGTCCGGGAGGTTGGCCATCGCCTCCTTGGACAGCTTGCCGGCCTGCGCGAGCTCGGTGAACCGGGCCGGCACCGCGCCACCGAGGGCGTACTGTTCGGCGCCCTCGTCGCTGGTCAGCCAGTCCACCCACAGCCGTGCCGCGTTCGGCTGCGGCGAGGCCTTCGTCACGGGCTGCACGTAGTACGTGCCGAAGACGCCCTCGGCCGGGACGAAGAACTCCAGGTCCACGCCGGTGCGCTTCAGTTCGGCGCTCATGCCGGTGAAGTTGTAGTTCCAGTCGAAGACGACCGCCGCCTGGCCAGAGGCCAGCGCGCTGCTCGTCTTGGAGATGTTGACGAGGTTGCCGCGCTTCGCGAGGTCCGCGAAGTACTCGATGCCCGGGGTGATGTCGTCCGCCGAACCGCCGTAGGCGAGAGCCGCGGCAAAGACGGTGGCGAGGGAGGTGGCGCCGGTCCGCGGGTCGCCTGGCAGGGCGACCTTGCCCTTGTACTCAGGGCGCTTGAGGTCCTCGAAGCTCGCCGGGCGTGGGGCGGCCTTGGTGTTGACGCCGATGGAGACCACCCCGTAGTAGGCGCCGACCCACAGGCCGTTCGGATCCTTGAGGTTGTCCGGGACCCGGTCGAAGTTGCTCGGCCTGTAGGCCTCGATCAGTCCCTGCTCGGTGGCGGCCTTGGTGAAGGAGTAACCGATGTCGATGGAGTCCGGCTGGGACGACTGGCCGAGCAGGGTCTTGACCGCCTTGACCTCTTCCGCCGACGAGGCGTCGGGGGACGCCACCGGGGTCTCGATGCCGTACTTGGCGCGGAACTTCTCCAGCTGCCCCTTGTAGTTGGCCCAGGTGTCCGGCAGGGCGATGAGCTGGACCTTGCCCTCCTTCTTCGCCAGCGCGGCGATCTCGTCCAGGGAGGATCCGACGGTCTTGCGCGAGCCGGCCGACGAGCCACTCGCGCATCCGGCCAGGGTCGTACCGAGGGCGGCCGCGCCCAGGCCGAGAGCGGACAGGCGCAGGAAACTGCGGCGGGAGGGGCCGGACGCGGGCGGATGCATGGACATGGTGGCGCCGTTCTTGAGGGTGGGGGGTGGTGAGCCGATCGCTCGCCGCCCGCCATGCTGCGCGCCGCTCATGACCAAAGGCTGGTGTCAAGGCAAACAGTCGACAAACTTTGGTCTAGACCGAAAACTGCTACGCTCGCCCCGCCTACCCATCGAGACCGATCAAAGGAGTCCCCCATGCCTGACACTCTTATTGACCTTGAAGACGCCCTTACGGTCCTCCATGGGGCACAGGGTGTGCTGTTCGACTTCAACGGCACGCTCTCCCTCGACGAGGACCTCGTCGGCCGGCTGTACGCGGACGCGGCCGAGGAGCTGTGCGGCATCGAGCTGGGTTGGGAGGAGTACGAGCGCCGCTTCGTCGGGATCAGCGACCTCGAGATCTGCGCGGCGCTCTCGCACGGCGACGCCCGCCTCGCCGACCGGATCCTCGGCCACATGTGCTCGGCCTACGCCCGCGAGGTGTCCGAACAGCCCCGTATCCCGGCCGCCCATGTCGAACTCGTCCGGCGTCTGGCAGATGCGGGCATCGAGGTCGGCGTGGTCACCGGTACGGTGCGGCGGCTGCTGGAGCCGGCCCTCGCCACGACCGGCCTGGACTCCGTCGTCAAGGCCACGGTGTGCTGCGAGGACGTCGCCGCGGGGAAGCCGAGCCCCGAAGGCTTCCTGCGCGGGGCAGCCCTCCTGGGGGTGTCCCCCGAGCGCACCGTCGTCGTCGAGGACTCCCACGCCGGGATCGGTGCCGCGCACGCCGCCGGCATGGCCTGCATCCTCGTCGGACCGCTCGCCGACAACGCACCCCGGGGCACCCACCCCGTCGGCGACCTCGCGGCCCTCGTTCGCTAGCGGCCCCGCCTAGAGCCCCGGCCTGCTTCCGGTGCTCACACGCACGCGCAGGGCATCCGCCCGATAGACGTCGTGCGCGTACTCGATCGCGCGGCCGTCCTCCCGGTAGGAGGTGCGCACGAGCCGCAGCACCGGACTCCGGGCGCCCACACCCAGGAGTTCCCGCTCCTCCGCCGACACGACGGCCGGAAGCAGTTCCTCGACCTTCCGCACCGGTGCCGACTGGTACTCGCCGAGCGCCGCGTACACCGAACCCGTGATCCGCCCGAGCGGGAACCCCGGCAGGAGCGCCGCCGGATACCAGGCGTCCTCGATCGCGACGGCTTCCTCGTCCGCGAACCGAAGCCGCCGCAGGTGGTACACCTCGTCCCCGGCCGCCAATCCGAGCCCCGCCGCCACCTCGGGCGACGCCGCCACGCTCTCCGCGGCGAGGACCGTTGAGGCGACCTCGATCCCTTCCGCAGCCAGCTGCTGGACCAGGCCCACCATGGACGCGAGCTCAAGGACCGGGGCCCCGGCAGAGACGAAGGTCCCCCCGGCCCGGCCGGGACGCCGCTTCACCAGGCCCCGGAACTGCAGCGACTCGACGGCCTGGCGCAGCGTCATACGGCTGACGCCCAGCTCTGCGGCCAACTCGCGCTCGGCCAGGAGCTTCATCCCCGGGGCGTACCGCCCCGACACGATCCGGGCATGCAGAACGTCCTCGACCCGCTGCACAGAAGAATCGACCGACGCCATTGTCATAGTTTATCCAGCAACGAACACGAGGCTGCTCACCGAGGGCTTCGACAACGAAACCTGCACCACCCGTCAGTGGCCAGGCGCCACCCGTCGACAGGTGACGCCCGGCCGTGCCCGGACGCGGGATGCGCCCATGACTGTCAAGCCGCTGAAGCAAGGTCGGTTTGAGTGATTCTTGGGAAAAATGCCCGGCTGTAGTCCGATTAATCTGAGCACTCGTGGGCGATCGCTTCCAGCGGCATCCAGCCGCGCGCCGCACGACTGCACGGGGCACTCGACGATCGCCGGCCCGCCTCGTGGCCGCGTCACCTGCCGGCATCGCGGATGTGCTGGAGTCCTGCCTCGGCCGCGGCTTTGACTTCCGGATCCTTGTGTCGCAGGGCGATCCGCAGGTGGCGCTCGGCGGCCCTCCACCATCGTCGCGACCATCTCCTCATCCGGAACCACGTCCTGCGGGCGCTGGCACTCTTCGGGATGGTGCGGCCGCACGGGTACGCCACGGACACCATCGCGTCCAGCGAGAGTGCGGCGGGCCCTTGATGAACCGTCAACCAGTCCCGTTCGCCCCGCGACGGACACGTCTGCCGGCGCCGCGCCTGCCACCATCCCCGGACTCCGCCTCGACCGTCCCGCAAGGGCCGACGCTAGCGGCAGACGGGCAGGCGGACGCCGCGACGCGCACCGGTCGGCCTCCGGGCGCGGGCGGGCAAAACGCCTGGTAGACAGGATCTGGAAGTGTTCCATGCTTCGCCACCTGGACCGCGACCGGGTCGCGGTCATCGCGGCCCTGCTCGCCCCGCTCGCCCTCGCGGCCGTGCTGGTGCCGACGCGGTCCCACGTATCGAACACGGAGGTCGCGCGGGTCCTGGTCGTGGCGGTCTCGGCGCTGGGGAACCGCTTGGCCGGCGCCCTTGCCGCGCTGTCCGCCGCCGTCTGGTACGACTTCTTCTTCACCACGCCGTACCAGACGTTCTCGATCACCAAGTCCGCCGACATCAGGACCGCGGTGCTGCTCCTGCTGGTCGGGCTCGCCGTCTCGAAGTGGTCGCCATCACCGACGCCCGTTACCTGGGACAGCTCCACGAGGCAGCGGCGATCGCCCAACGCCGCGATTCCGCCGCTCTCGTGGACCACGTCGCCCGCCAGCTGGTCGACCTTCTCCAACTGCGCGGCTGCCGCTTCGAACACGGGAAGCTGACCGGACACCCGCCGCGCCTGGAGCAGGACGGCTCGGTGGTGATCGGCTCCCGGAGCATGGGCGTCGGGCAGCACGGCATGCCGCAGGAGGAGATCGAGCTCCGGGCGGTGGCTGGGCCGGCCGGTCTCGCCCAGGGGAAGGCACGGAACCGGCCGGCGGTCTCAGGAGGTGGCGATGGCGGTCAGGATCCGGGTGCGGGCGGCCTTCACCGCAGGCAGGATCGCGGCGGCGAGTCCTGCCAGGGCCGCTCCGGCGAGTACGGCCAGGATGGTGGTCCACGGGATGCTGAGCGCGGTGATGCCGTAGAGGGTGAGGACCTTCTGCCCGGCGATGCCCCAGGCGAGGCCGAGCCCGAGTCCGAGCAGGGCGCCGTGCACCGCGATGAGGACGGACTCCAGGCGGACCATCCGGCCGACCCGGCTCCGGGAGGTGCCGATCGCGCGCAGCAGGCCGATCTCGCGGGTGCGTTCGATCACCGACAGGGCGAGGGTGTTGACGACGCCGAGGACGGCGATGACGATCGCGAGGGCGAGCAGGGCGTAGACGAGGTAGAGGATGGTGTCGACCTGGCCGGTGATCGACTTCTTGTAGTCGGCCTGGCTCTGCACGGTCACCTGGGGATAGCCCGCGAGGGCCGAGTCCAGGGAGTTCTGGACCTGCTGCCTGTCGGCGCCGGGGGCGGTGTTGAGATAGAGGGCGAAGTCCTGGGCCTCGGGGGCGTACGTGCCCAGGGTGTCGAGGGAGACCTCCCAGCTGCCGCCGTCCTTGCCCGCGCCCGCCGGGGGCTTGCTGATCGCGCCGACGGTGAGGGTGCCCACGTTGCCGTTCAGGAAGTGGAGTTCGACCTGCGAGCCGATGCCCAGGTGGTCGGCGTCGGCGGTGGTCTGGTCGACCATCACCTTGCCCGCCGCGACATCGGCGGTCGATCCCGCGACGTACTGCGGCTTGACGGCCCGGTCCACCGTGTTCGTGTCGACGCCCGAGACCACGAGCTGGAACCCGTTCAGATGGGCGACGGCGTAGCGCTGCCGAGTGACGGCCTGCACACCCGGGATGGCCTTGACCTTGTCGGTGACCTCGTGGCCGATCGGGGT
>NZ_JBIWNZ010000003.1:478926-571663 GCF_044767505.1 Kitasatospora sp. NPDC101235 | reverse complement strand
CACCGCCGCCCCGCCCTCGACGCCCCCTCCCTCGAAGCGGCCGGCACCGACTACACCGACCGCTGGACCATGGACCGCTGCGGCCACCTCTGGGCTGGCACCGAACCCGTCACCGCCGGTGCCACCCCGGCCGCGACGACCACCATGGCCGGCCCCGCGCCCGCCCGCCCGGCCAAGGGCGGCGCTCCGGCCGGCGGGTGGAAGGCCACCGCCGGGTGGGACACGCCCCCGGCCGCGCCGGACGACGAGCTGGAGTCGATCTGGCTGCTGCCCTCCGCCACCAAGGACGGCGACACCCCGGACGGTACCGACTGGGCCGACCCGTCCACCTGGACCACCGGCCGCGAGGAGTCCGCGCCCGAGACCCCGGGCGCCAAGGACGCCGCCCTGCGGCTGCTGCGCGACGCCGGCCCGGAAGGAACCGGTGCCTCAGCCATGGAGCGGGCCATGAAGGACACCTACGGCACTCGCCGCCCTGTCCTCCAAAACTGGCTCAAGACGTGGGTCGAAAACGGCGACGCGATCCGGATCGGCGAGGGCAGCAAGACCCGCTACGTCCACCGCGACCACGCCCCCGACGCCTGACCAAGTCCGCCTGTCTGTCACCTGTCACCCGCCCGCGAAAGGGGGGTCCCTCGGAGCGCAGAGAGCTGTCATCCCCCCTGTGACCTGCGGATTACAGGTGACAGACAGGTGACAGGTGACAGGTGACAGACAGGCCCGATGACACCCCGGATGACAGGCGCCACGGCCCGCCCCGACACCACGCGGGCGGGCCGCTCCACACCCACACAGCACCCGCCGGAAGGGCCTCGCCGTGATCGTCTCGCTCAGCATCACCATCGTCTTCGCGATCCTCTCCGCCGTCCTCATCCGCGGCCGTCGCGTCTCCCTGCCCACCGCCCTCGTGCTCTGGCTGAGCGGCTTCACCCTCGCCTCCACCGGCATGGCCGACCCGGTGAACAACATCCTCGCCACCGTCACCCGGATCGTCTCCGGCCACTAACCCACCCACCCCCGACGGGAGAAGCACCGTGAACCACACTCCGTACCCGCAGCCCGCCGCCCCGGTGCTCTACACCGCCGAGGGCCAACCCCTGTACGCCGCCGCCCCGCTCACCGCACCGCCCGCCCTCTACCAGGCCCCGCCGCAGCCCGCTCCCGTCTACGCCCACCCCGTTGTCCCGCAGCAGCCCACCGTCGTCATCCCGGCCCCCGCCCCGACGGTGCCGGGCCGCGACCCGTGGCCCGCCCGCCTCGCCGCCGGAGGCATCGGCCTCGGCGCCGCCGGACTCGGTATCGGCTACGCCCTCCAGGCCGTGGCCGCCGCAGGCAGCAGCCTCGGCGGACTCGCAGTCATCGGCGCCGGCGCCTACTGCCTCGCCAAGACCCGCGGCTCCGGCGGCGGGGGCGGGCAGGGCGCCGTGAACGTCAACGTCACCGTCTCCAACCGCAACCGCTGACCGGAGGAACCGTCATGGCCCGTATGCGAATGCGCTTCAACCCCTGGCCGGATCCCGTGATCGAGCTGGCCGACACTGCCGACCCGAAGTGCCCGGACTGCGACGGCGTCGGCGAGTGGGCCGAGGAGTTCACCGACGACGGCGGCGAAGACGGCGGCTTCGAGTATCTGCACTGCGCCTGCTGGGATCCCGGCCGGGTGCGGCGGCTGCTGCCGGTACCCCGCTGGATCGCCCGCGCGCTCTTCGGGTGGACCCCGCCCACCTACTCCACCGAGCCGCCGTTCTAACCGGCCTGCCCGACCGGCCGTGCCGCCCGGACCACCGCCGCAGCCAGCGGCCGGGGCCCGGACGGTGCGGGGGACCGGCAGACCCGCTGCCGCACAGCACGAAACCCCACACCAACCGGCAATCCGCCAAGACAGGCGGTCGGTGCGGGGCCGTGCATCCCCTCAGAGATGGGACCAAGCATGCCCGACTTCGCCCGCTTCACGCTCGTGATCCTGGACGACCTGCTCGGCGGCGCCCAGTGACCGCCCCGGAGCTGTCCCTCGACCTCCGCCCGGCGGCCGGGTGGCTGCCCGCGCGACGGTGGAACGGCCTGACCGTGCTGGACGCCTACTGCAACATCGGCGGTGCCGGCATGGGGTTCTGGCTGGCCGGGTTCGACGTCGTCGGCGTCGACATCCTCGACCAGCCCCGCTACCCCTTCCCGTTCCTGCAAGGGGACGCAGTCGACACCATCGCCGCCCACGGCCGGCGGTTCGACCTGATCTCCGCCGGGCCGCCCTGCCAGTTCGACTGCACGCTCACCGCCGGCACCAATTCCGCCCGCCGCGACCAGTACGCGGACCTGCTCGAACCCACCCGCGAGGCGCTGGAGTCCACCGGCCGCCCGTACGTCATCGAACAGCCCCCCGGCCGGGCATCCAAGCGCATGAGGATCGACCTCACGCTGTGCGGGGAGATGTTCGGCCGACGGGTGCTCAGACACCGCAACTTCGAGGCCGGTGGCGGGCTGCTGCTCGACCAGCCGCCGCACGTCCCGCACCGGGGCCTGACCATCGGCTACCGACACGGCCGGTACGTCAGCCCCAAGGAGGGCCGGTACTTCCAGGTCTACGGCAGCGGCGGCGGCAAGGGCACCGTGCCCGAGTGGCAGGACGCCATGGGCATCCACTGGACCACCGTCCGCCGCGAGATCGCCGAGGCCATCCCCCCGGACTACACGCGGCTAGTCGGCCGACAAGCCGCCGCCCAACTCGGCGCCGCGCCCGCCGCACTGGCCGCGTAGGACCACCGTCGTGGCGGCCGTCCTGGACTGGCGAGACGCCCACCACTACGACCGCACCGGCCCTCGGCCCTGCCGCTGGTGCGGTCGCCCCACCCCGCTTCGCGACGAGCAGCGCAGACCCGCACACAAGGTCTGCGCCGAACAGCACGCCGCGCAGCAGCCCCCGCCGACGTCTGGAGACCGGCGTGAACCCCATCCTCCAACTGGCCCTCGAACTGGGCCGGCTCGAACTTCCGGTGCTGCCCCTGCGGGCCGGGAAACGCCCGGTCGGCAACTGCCCGGCCTGTAAGGACAACGCCTGCGGCGGCCGGCCGAACATGAAGGACCCGGGCCCGTGCACCTGCCCAGCGCCCTGCCACGCGTGGGCCGCCGCCACCACCGATCCCGCCGTCCTGACCGGCCCGCCGTGGCTGCGAGCCTGGCGGGAGGCCGAAGCGGTGGCCTACCACCCGGGCGGCGCCGGCCTGACCGTGGTAGACCTCGACAACGCCGAAGCCGTCACCTGGGCCCGCACCGCCCTGCCACCGACGCTCACCGTGACCACCACCCGGGGCGAGCACTGGGTCTACCGGGGCGCCATGGCCTCGGCCAACGCCGTCCGCCCCGGCGTCGACATCAAGTCGGCCATGGCGTACGCCCGTTGGCTCGGCTACGGCGCCGGCACCATGACGCCGCTGCCCGACGCCGTCCGCGCCCTGGTGGTCAAGGAAGATGCCACCCGGCCGCCGGCGAATGGCGCGCGGGTGGCCTCTTCACCCCCGCCGCCGTGGACCCGCACCGTGGGCCACGGGTGCCGCCACACCGACCGCTACGTCAACACCGGGCTGCACCGGGGCCTCGCCAAAATCGCGGACTGCCCGGAGACCGGCGCCGGATCGCAGACGTTCGGCGTTGCGCGTTTCCTCGCGGCCCAGCACGCCCGCTGCCCCGGCCCGTGCGATCTCGGCACCATCGCCCGGCAGCTCATCGACGCCGCCGTCGCGGTCGGTGTCCCGCATGACTACGCCACCCGCGCCGTCGACCGCGGCTTCACCACCGCCGGCGCTCAGGCCGCCTGACGTGCCCGAAGCGGGCCGCCTGCCCGACCAAAGACTGGCGGCCCGCTCCCAACCAGCCCCAACAGAACTGGAGAGGCCAGCATGACCGATCCCACCACGCCCGTCACCACCACGGCCGAGGACGGCGCCACCCTGCTCGACGAGGTCGAGCGGCACCACCGCCGCTTCAACATCTTCCCCAGCGAACACGCCTACGTCGCCGTCACCCTGTGGGACGCCCACACCCACCTCATGGACTGCTTCGAGACCACCCCCCGACTGGCGTTCCTCTCCCCGGAACCCGAGAGCGGCAAGACCCGCGCCCTGGAAATCGTCCAGACCCTCACGCCCAACCCGCTGGTCACCAACGACATCAGCGCCAGCGCCCTGTTCCGCTCCATCTCCGGCGGCGACGACGGCCTGCCCACGATCCTGTTCGACGAAGTCGACACCGTCTTCGGCCCCAAGGCCGCCGGAAACGAGGACCTGCGCGGCCTCATCAACTCCGGCTACCGCCGCACCGGAGGCGTCACCCGCAGCGTCCGCGAGGGCGACAACCACAAGGTGGTCAAGTTCCCCGTCTACGCCGCCCTCGCCCTCGCTGGCCTCGGCGACCTCCCCGACACGATCATGGGCCGGTCCGTCGTCATCCGCATGCGGCGCCGCGCACCCAACGAGAAGGCCGAGTCGTTCCGCCAGCGGATCCACGAACCCGAAGGACACGCACTGCGCGACCGCCTTGCCGCCTGGGCCAACTCCGTGCGCGAGAAGGTCGACGGCGCCTGGCCCGAGATGCCCGAGGGCGTCTCCGACCGCCCCGCCGACGTCTGGGAACCCCTGCTTGCCGTCGCCGATGCCGCAGGGGGGCACTGGCCCAAGCGGGCCCGTGCCGCCTGCGTCCACCTGGTCAAGACCGCCAGGGCCGACGACAGCGGATCCCTCGGCATCCGACTGCTGACCGATCTGCGGGCTATCTTCGACGGCGCCGAGCGCATGCTCAGCAACGCACTCGTCGAGCGGCTCAACGACCTCGACGACGCACCCTGGGCCGACCTCGACGGCCGTACGTTCACCACCCGGACCCTGTCCCAGATGCTCGGCGGGTACGTCACCGCCGCCGGCAAGCCGATCCGCCCCCGCAACATCAAGACCGGCAAGACGGCGCTCAAGGGCTACTACGCCGAGGACCTCGCCGACGCGTGGCTGCGCTACTGCCCGCCCTTGCCCGAGGAATCCGCTACCGCCGCTACCCCCGCTACCGCGCAGGTCAGGGCCCTCTTTCCGGTAGCGGGAGAGGTAGCGGTAGCGGCTACCTCTCCGACCCCCACCACCGAAACCACGGCCGAACTGACCACCGTCGGCTAGCCGCACCGATCCGCTACCGCTACCCCATCCGCTACCACAACACCCCGTCTGACCAGCGCGGTAGCGGAGTAGCGGCGGTAGCGGACCTCAGAGAAGGAAGGGGCCAAGCCCCGCCGCCGATCATCTGGAGGGTCCCGCATGCCTAAGGACAGGGGCGCACTGTCGCCGCTCTACTACCCGGCCGACGTCGCCAAGGCCATCGGCATGTCCGAGTGGTGGGTGAAGGAACAGGCTCGTCGCGGACGTATCCCCTTCACCAAGCCCGGACGTGCCTACCGCTTCACGGCCGAGCAGTTTGCCGAGATCGTCCGCATGTACGAGGTGCGGCCGGCCGCTGTGGCCGCACCGCCGACCCAGGCCGCCGCCGTCGCGGTCCTGAAGAAGCCGGTCCGTGACCCGCAGCAGGCCCGGCCCGCTGCCCGGCTTCGCGCGCGAATGCCGCGCAGGGCGGCGCTCCACCAGCAGGACGCTGCCTGACCACACCCATATGCCCGCCCGGTGACGCCACCGGGCGGGCCCCTGTCACAGAGAGATCACATTGGGATACGGCGAGAACCGCGGTGACTACTGGCGCGCCCGGTACAAGATCGCACCCGGCAAGTACGGGACCGTGAAGGACGCCAACGGGAAGGCGGTCCGCTTCAAGACCAAGCGCGCGGCCGAGAAGGCCGCTGCGGTTGCCGAGGAGGAGGTTGCCAAGGAAGCTGCTCAACCGCTCGCTGCTCCGGAGCCTGAGCAGATGACTTTCGGCGAGTACGCGAGCGGCTGGTACGAGGGCCAGGACCTCGCTGCCTCCACCATGCAGAACTACAAGCGGCACATCGAGGAGCACCTCCTCCCGGAGTTCGAAGATGCCCTGATCAGCGAGATCACCAAGGGCGATGTCGACGCCTGGGAGCGGAAGGAGCGCGAGCGCGGCTACGCGGCCAGCAGCATCAAGACGTGGCGCGGCACGCTGCACCTGGTCCTCGCCGACGCCGTGGACGAGGGGGTGCGGGACTCCAACCCGGCGACCCGCCGCCGCGGTCGGGGCAAACGGGCTGGCCGCTCACGCAACCGCGGCCCCGAGAAGGTGGTGACCGACGCCCTCGGCATCCTGCTGATCGCTGAGCGGGCGGCGCTGCTCTCGGGCCGCGAGGACGAGTTCGTTGCCGTCGTGCTCAAGGGCTACACCGGCATGCGATGGGGCGAAATCGTCGGCCTGGAGACCGAGTTCGTCCGGCCAGCAGCCGTCCGGGTCGAGCACCAGCTGTACGAGCTGGACTCCGGGGAACTGCACCGCTGCCCGCCCAAGGACGATTCCTACCGGACGATCGACTCCCCAGACTTCCTGTCCGCCCTGCTTGCCGGGCAGGCGGCGCGGTCGAAGCAGGCGCCCTGCGAGTGCCATGGCCTGCGGTACCTGTTCAGCGGGCACGGCGCGGCCAATGGCGCGGCACAGCGGCCCGGCGCGAAGCTGACCGACGTCGCCCGGGCCGCTGGCGTCTCCACCGGGACCGTGTCCAACGTGCTCAACCGCCCGGCGGCGGTGGCCGAGGGCACCCGGGTGAGGGTGGAGAAGGCCATGGCCGATCTCGGCTACATCCGGTGGCAGGCGTCCGGGGAGAACGCGGCGCACTGGCGGAGGAACGGGTTCGCCACGTGGCTGTTCCAGCCGGCCGCCACCGGCTGGTACCCGAAGAAGGCGCCGGAGGAGGCCCGTCCGGTGCCCGTGCTGGCCGAGCCGTGGCCCGGCATCCCGGCCCGTGGTCGGGGAGCCGCCGCCCGCGCGCAGGCCTGCTGGCTGCCGATTGCCCGGGGACTCACCCCGCATGGGCTGCGGCACGCGCACAAGACGATGATGGACGAGCTGCGGACGCCGCCGAAGCTCAAAGACGAGCGGATGGGGCACGAGGACGGCTCCGTCCAGGCTCGCTACTCCCACATCACGCCCGAGATGCGTCGGGACCTCATGGAGGGGCTGAACCGGATGTGGCTCGCGTCACTCGAAATCCGCCGGCGGATGTCGCCGGGCTCGCCCGTGGCGGTTCTCGATGCCCTGCTGAGGGCGCCTCAGCGGTAACCCTGGGAGATCGGTTTTCCGGAGGATTTCTCCCAGGATTCTCCCGAGAGCCCCCGAAAAGCCAGTCAGGGCCGGTCTCCCTTGCGGGAGACCGGCCCTGAGCTGGTCTTACTGGGTCGGGGTGGCGGGATTTGAACCCACGGCCTCTTCGTCCCGAACGAAGCGCGCTACCAAGCTGCGCCACACCCCGGTCTTGCGGTTTGTCGCTCCGTCTCCTTCGCGACGAGTAGAACTCTACCGGACGCTCGCCGAGACACGAAATCCGGTTCCGGGCGGGCGTCCGGTGGGGGTCAGTGGGGGGCCGGGGTGAGGGTGAGGAGGGTGGCCTCGGGGGGGCAGGCGAAGCGGACGGGGGTGTAGCGGTTGGTGCCGCAGCCGGCCGAGACGTGGAGGTAGGAGCGGTGGCCGCCGGCGGTGTGGGTGGAGAGGCCCTTGACCCGGCGGGTGTCGATGTCGCAGTTGGTGACGAGGGCGCCGTAGAAGGGGATGCAGAGCTGGCCGCCGTGGGTGTGGCCGGCCAGGATCAGCGGGTAGCGGTCGGCGGTGAAGGCGTCGAGGACGCGCAGGTAGGGCGCGTGGACGACGGCGAGGGAGAGGTCGGCGTCGGCGGAGGGGCCGCCGGCGACCTCGCTGTAGCGGTCGCGGCGGATGTGTGGGTCGTCGAGGCCGGTGAACTCCAGGTCGAGCCCGTTCACGGTGAGCCGGCCGCGGGTGTTGGTGAGGTCGAGCCAGCCGGCCCCGTCGAAGCCGTCGCGGAGCTTCTCCCACGGGTTGTGGACGGCGCCGGTGATGCCGCGGCGGGCGGTGCCGTCGGGGTTGTTCATGCCGTGGGCGCCGCTGCGCATGGCCTGGAGGTAGCGCGCCGGGTTCTTGCGGGCCGGGCCGTAGTAGTCGTTGGAGCCGAAGACGTAGACGCCCGGGAACTCCATGAGCGGCCCGAGCGCGTCGAGGGTGGCCGGGACGCCGAGCGGGTCGGAGAGGTTGTCGCCGGTGTTGACCACCAGGTCGGGGCGCAGGCCGGCCAGGCTCTTCAGCCAGCGCTGCTTCTTGCCCTGCCCGCTCACCATGTGGATGTCGGACACCTGGAGGACCCGGATCGGGCGGGCGCCGCGCGGGAGGACGGGGACCTCGATCCGGCGGAGGCGGAAGGCCCGGACCTCGTACCCGACGGAGTAGGCGAGACAGGCGGCGCCGGCGGCGGCGATGCCGAGGGGAACGGAGTACAGCGGTCGCATCAGCCCATGCTCTCAGACGGTCGATCAGCCGGCGCACGCCCGGAGTCGGCGGGGACGGCGGAGGCCGGGGGCGCCTCCTCGCAGTCGCGGCGGGCACGCAGGGCGCGGACCTTGTGGCGGTTGCCGCAGCGCTCCATCGAGCACCAGCGGCGACGGCCGGGCCGCGAGGTGTCGACGAAGATCAGCCGGCAGTCGTGCGCGCCGCACTCCCGGATCCGGTCCGCGTACGGGCCGGTGAGCAGGGCGATGGCGTCCCGGGCGAGGGTGGAGGCCAGCTGCGCGCCGTCGGCGGGCAGCGGGGCGGCCGCGGTGCCGTCCGGGGCGATCCGGGGGACCAGCGGCGGGTGCTCGGCGGTCCGGTTGAGGACGGCGTAGTCCTCGGGCTCGCCCGGGCCGCCGTGGGCGCGGGCGGCGGCGAGGCGCCACAGCGCGTCGCGCAGGGTACGGACGGTGGCGAGCTCGGCGGGGGAGATCCGTACGGCGTCGGCGGGCAGCCGCAGCCGGGACGGCGGGAGCCAGGCGGCGAGGTCGGCGGGCCGGTGCAGCACCTCGTACCGGGCGTACGGGCCGGGGCCGCCGGTGGTGAGCAGTTCGAGGCAGAGGGCGCCGGGATCGAAGTGGAAGCGGCTGCCGCCGGGGGTGGTGAGGACCAGCCCGGGCGGGCTGGTGGGCTGCCCGCCGGCGGTGCTCCGGCCGGCTGCGTCGGGTCCGTCGTCTCCGTCGGTCATGCGACCAGGATAGGTGTAACCGGGAAGAGGGGTTACAGAGCGCGGGGGCATGGGCGGCGCCGACGGCCGGTGCAACGGTCTTCGCCGGGGAGTCCGTCTGCGGAGGCGCCGGCCCCGGGCGGCAGAGCGGCGGGGAGACGGATCGCGGGAGCGCTCCGCGCCGTGCCCGGAGCGGTACTCCGGGCACGGCGGTGCGACCGTCCCCGCCGGAAGAGGCCGGAAGAGGCCGGAAAGGGCCGGAAAGGGCCGGGAGGGGCCGGCGAGCTGACGGTGCGGTGGTGCGGCGGTGCGGCCCGGCCTCAGGCCGGAATGGCGTTGACGTACTCGCGCATCATCCGGGGGACCCGGTACGCGTACTGGTGGCCGCGCTTCACCTGGACGACGGAGAAGTCGACCAGCTCGGCCAGGACGTCGAGATTGCGGGAGGGCTCCCGGCCGCCGTCGACCGGCTGCTGCCGGACGTCGTCGATGGAGAACTCCTCGGGGAACCGGGAGAGCCGTCTGAGCGCCCGGCGCTGCCGTTCGTCGAGCAGTCCGTACGCCCAGGCGAGGCTGCGGTGCAGCGAGCGGTGGTGGGAGAGCCCGCCGACCTCCTCCTGGCCCAGGATCGGCAGCACCCGGTACTCGTCCACGAGGACGTGCAGGGGCACCGAGCGCATCCGGACGGCGGCGTTCTCGATCGCGAGCGCGAGACCGCCGAGGCGCCGGCAGAGCTCGACCACCTGTGGCATCTGGTCGCCGAGGTCCAGCGTCGGGGCGACCGAGTGCACCCGCCGGCAGAACAGTTCGGCGGCGGGCGGGCAGCCGTAGGGGCCGTCCGGGCGGTCGACCGACAGCGGCGACACTTCCCACAGGTCGGCGGGGACCCCGGCGGGCGCCCGCAGCGAGGTGATCACGATGTGGAGCGCCGGGTGCCGTTCCAGCAGCGCCCTGACCTGCCGGGCCACCGTGTCGATGACGTGCTCGGCGTTGTCGACGACCAGCAGCATCTGCAGCTCGGGGTTGGTCCGCGGGTCGCGGTCGAGGCTCCGGAAGAGGGTGTCGAGCGCGCGCTGGGCCTGGGCCGAGGCGGCTGCCGCATCGACGCCCTCGGGGGTGACCGAGCCGAGTTCCAGGACCACGACGCCGTCCCGGAAGCGGTCCAGCAGGTGGGCGGCCGAGTCCAGCGCCAGCCGGGTCTTGCCGACCCCGGCCGGCCCGGTGAGCACCAGCGGACGGCCCGGTCGCAGGGCGGTCGTGACGTGCAGCAGGTCGGCCCGGCGGCCGACGGTGATGTCCGTCTTGGGGCGCAGCCCACGCCACCGCGCGTTGTCCGGGAGCTCGGCGACGCGGGCCGGCGGTCCGGGCTCCGGCCGGGCGGGGAGCAGTCCGGCCGGCGCGGCCGACCGGACTGCCTGGGAGAGCAGGGCGGCGTCCCGGTCGGTCGCCGCGGAGAACAGCGCGCCCACCAGGAGCTCCACGGAACTGCGCCGCGGATTCTTGATGACGCCGGTCTCCAGATTGCGAATGGTTCGGACACTTACCGTGGAGTGCTCGGCTAGCTGCTCCTGGCTCCATCCGATCATCTTTCGTTGGGTTACCAACATCGAGCGAAGTTGATTGTTGTCCATTCCCCCGCGCTTCCTGCTGTCGTGAGCAGAATAAAAACCAGAAACAATGCGCCGATTTATGGCGGCGCCAATCACTCCGAAAAACGATCACTGCCGGCCGGGCGGTCGGGCGGCCGGGTGGAGCGCAGGCGTGAACGCTCGGGCCGGGCGCCCGCGCCGCAAGGTGTCAGGGCCGCAGGGGGCCTGGGCAGCAGTGTGTCAGTGCCGTGGAATAATGAATCGGGGACGTGGTGACGGTTTGTCGCAACTGTTCGGGGCGGTCTTCGACGGTGAATCGACGGTGAGGTGATCGCCGCCATCGGGCTGCTCAAGCGACGCGCGAACGAGTGTACTACGCGGACTATTTCAGCGAAGCGGTCACAACGTTCGATCTGCCCGTTCCGGACCGGCAACTTCGTGTCGGCTCCAGCAATTTTCGGCATTTCGTCCGAGATTGTGCGAGAATTATCGGCCACCTTGGCCGAATCCCGTCGCCCGGTTCCGGCTCCCATCATCGATTGTTCACGGACCCGACCGACGCCCGTTCCCGGTCCGGACCGTCCTCGTCCGGCGCGCCGTCGGGCGAAGGCCGGCCGGGGTTGACGGGGCATACTCGTGCATCTGCGGAAACCCCCGGTGGACGCCCACGGGAAACCCGGTTGAGCCCACCCACAGCCGAAGGATAAGAAGAGGAAATGACAACGCTCAAGGAGCAGCTGCAGGAGGACCTCACGGCTGCCATCAGGGACCGGGACGAGCTGCGCGCGTCCACCATCCGGCTCACGCTGGCCGCCGTCACCAGCGAGGAGGTGGCGGGCAAGCAGAAGCGCGAGCTGTCCGACGCCGACGTGCTGAAGGTGATCGGCCGCGAGGCGAAGAAGCGCCGGGAGGCGGCCGAGGCCTTCGGCACCGCCGGCCGGGCGGAGCAGGCGGCGCGGGAGCTGGCCGAGGGCGAGGTACTGGCGGGCTACCTGCCCAAGCAGCTCTCCGACGAGGAGCTGGCCGCGATCGTGGCGGCCGCCGTGGCCGAGAGCGGCGCGAGCGGCCCCCAGGCGATGGGCGCCGTCATGAAGCTGGTGAAGCCCAAGGTCGACGGTCTGGCCGAGGGCGGTCGGGTGGCCGCCGCCGTGAAGGCCGCCCTGTCCTGATCCGGCGCACCCCCGCCGCCCCGGCAGCACGCCGAAGGGGCGCCCTCCGTACGGGAGGGCGCCCCTTCGGCATGTTCCTCGGCCGGTGGCCGGGAGGGCGGGTCAGCCGTTCCCGTTGCCGCCGCCGTGCCGGCCGCCGTTCCCGTTCCCGGGGCCGGGCGGGAAGGTGAACCCGCCGGGCAGTCCACCGGGCAGCCCACCAGGAAAGCCACCGGGCTGACCGCCGGGCTGCCCGGGGTTGCCGCCCTGCTGCGGCGGGTTGCCGCCGGGCTGCTGGGCGTTCGGGTCGGCCGGCGGGGCCGCCGGGGGAGCGGCCGGCTGCGGGTCCGGGATGTTGGCGGTCTGGATCGGCTCCAGCGGGGTCCCCTTGAGCGCCTGGTTCATCGCCATCGCCCAGATCGGGCCGGGGCCGTCGGCGCCGAACACCTCGGTGAAGGGCTTGCCGCCGATGGTGATGTTCTTCATCTTGACGCCGCCGGCCGGGCCGCCGAGCCAGACCGCGGTGGCCAGCGACGGGGTGTAGCCGCTGAACCAGGCGGCCTTCTTCTCGTCGGTGGTACCGGTCTTGCCCGCGATCTTGCGGCCGTCGTCCATGGTCAGGGCGGCGGCGGTGCCCTTCTCGGTCACGTTCAGCAGGACGGCGTTGAGCGAGTCCGCGGTCTGCTCGGAGAAGGCCTGGCTGCACTGGGACTGCGGGACCGGGACGTCCTTGCCGTCCACCGTGGTGATCTTGTTGATCGCGACCGGGGTGCAGTACTTGCCGCGGGCGGCGAAGGTCGCGTAGACGTTCGCCATGGTCAGCGGGGAGAGCTCCAGGGTGCCGAGGACCATCGAGGGCACCTCCTGGAACTGGTCGCCCTTGGCGGACTGGGTGATGCCCAGCTTGTTCGCCATCTGCTTCATCGCGCAGAGGCCGACCTGCTGCTCCATCTGCACGAAGTAGGTGTTGACCGAGCGGGCCATGGCCTCCTTCAGCTGGTACGGCCCGATCTCGCTGTCCTGCTCGTTCTTCACCGTCTCCTTGGGCTTGACGGTGTTCTTCCAGGTGCCCGTGCAGGTGGACATCTGCGGGTACTCGATCTTGTTCTCGGACGGGAACGCCTGGGTGTTCGGCATGCCCGATTCCAGCGCCGCCGCGGCCAGGATCGGCTTGAAGGTCGAACCGGTCTGGAAGCCGTTGCCGCCGCCCATCGCGGCGTCCACGTTGAGGTTGACGACGGTCTGGTTCTTGTTCGGGTCCAGGCCGTACGGGCGGGTCTGGGCCATCGCCAGGATCTTGCCGGTGCCCGGCTCCATCATGGTCGCGGCCGCCGACACCGGGTCGGTCACGAAGACCTTCTTGGTGACGGCGTTCTGGGCGGCGGCCTGCTTGTCCGGGTCCAGCGTGGTGTAGATGTTCAGACCGCCGGTGTTCCACACCTTCTTGCGCTCGTCGGCGCTCTTGCCGAAGGCCGGGTCCTGCTTGACCACGTGGCGGACGTAGTCGCAGAAGAAGCCCATCCCGGCCTGGGCGGTGATGCAGCCGTTCTGCGGGTCCTTGTACTTCAGACCCAGCGGGGCGGCCTTCGCCTCCTTCGCCTGGTCGGCGGTGATGTGCTTGTTCTCCAGCATCTTGTCGATCACGACGTTGCGGCGCTTGACCGTGTTCTCGGGGTAGCGCACCGGGTCGTAGGACGACGGGTTCTGCACCATGCCGGCCAGCGTGGCGGCCTCGGCGATGGTCAGGTCCTTGTTGCTCTTGCTGAAGTAGCGCTGGGAGGCGGCCTCCACCCCGTAGGCCTGGTGGCCGTAGAAGGTGATGTTGAGGTAGTTGGTGAGGATCTGGTCCTTGGACAGGTCCTCCTCCAGCTTGATGGCGACCTTGAGTTCCTGGATCTTGCGGCCCAGGGTCTTGCGCTGGGCTTCCAGGACGGCCGCCTGGTCGTCGCCGGCCTTCTCCACGTTGACGTTCTTGACGTACTGCTGGGTCAGCGTCGAGGCGCCCTGGGAGGTGGTCCCGCTCTCCGCGTTCTTGCTGATCGCGCGGAGGACGCCCTTGAGGTCGACGGCACCGTGCTCGTAGAAGCGGGCGTCCTCGATGTCGACCTGGGCGTGCCGCATGAACGGTGACATCTGGTCGGCGGTGATGACGGTGCGGTCGCGCTCGTAGACCTTGGCGATGAGGCCGCCCTTGGCGTCGAAGATCTGGGTGGCCTGGGTGAGCGGCGGGGTCTTGAAGTCGTCGGGGACGTTGTCGAAGCTCTCCGCCGTGTCCTTGGCGGTCAGCCCGATGGCGCCGACGGCGGGCAGAGCGAGCCCTGCCAGCAGGACTCCGGAGAGCACGCTGACGCCCAGGAACTTCACGCCGTTGCCGGCGTGCTCCAACGGTGATCCGCCGGTCCTGCCGCGCGGAGCTCCGGTGTTGCCTGGGGGCTGGGATGCCTGTGGGCGCTTCGGTGCCATGGGGAGAACCCTACGTTGCGGAATCCTGCACGCGGGGGCAGGTGTTCGCCTAGGCTTGTCACAAGCTTGCGACAGCTTCGGTGCGTCAACATCATTCACTCTTGTGGGCGAGGAGACTTGCCCGAATTGCCCGTCGATGGCCGGGTTTTGAGGCGGTTGGGGTCCGCTGTGTCCGCGTGATTGGTTGCACTCCGTGATGGCGCCTGTGACAAGAGTGGGTGTTCTGCCTTTGGCAAGGCACGCGACCTGCGATCACTCCAACGAGTGAGCTGATCGATACCCATAGTCCAATCGGGTCATTCGAGATTGAGCCCGAAGGGGCTGTTGCAAGCTGTCGTTCTTCCGTAACGTCCTCAACTGGCAACGGTGAATGTGCCGTTGCCGCCGTGGGGGAGCCTCGATACGGGAGAGGACGGCGCCGGCATGGGCTGGGTTGACGACTGGAGTGCGCAGGCCGCCTGCCGCACGAGTGATCCGGACGAACTGTTCGTCCAGGGGGCGGCACAGAACCGCGCGAAGGCGGTGTGCAGCGGTTGCCCCGTCCGGACGGAGTGCCTCGCGGACGCCCTGGACAACCGGGTGGAGTTCGGAGTGTGGGGCGGGATGACGGAGCGCGAGCGCCGGGCGCTGCTGCGCCGCCGCCCGACCGTCATCTCGTGGCGGAAGCTGCTGGAGACGGCGCGCACCGAGTACGAGGAGTCCCTCGCGACCGGCGTGATACTGACGGACTACGCCCAGGCGGGCTGAGCCCGGCCGCACCGTGCGGTCCGGCCGGTCGGCCCCTCGGGCGCGGGCTACACCGCGCCGTTGAGCCGGTCCCCGATGGCCCGCAGTCCGTCCAGGTCGTGCACGTCGCCCGGCAGCGCCGGCACCTCCACGATCGGCACGTCCGGGTACACCGAGACGAAGCGGTCGCGGGTGCGGCGTTCGCGCCCCATGATCTGCATCCGCTCGGCGTGCAGCCGCAGCAGTCCGGCCGCGAGCACCTCCGCCGTGGGCGAGGCGTGCTCCGAGCCGTTCTCCTCCAGTGCCTCGGCGGCCGCCAGCGCCCGCTCCGCGGTGAGCTGCGGTGCGCCCGTGCCGTGCACCCGGTTGAGCACCAGCCCGGCCAGCGGCATTCGGTCCGCGGCCAGCCGGTCCACGAAGTACGCCGCCTCGCGCAGCGCGTCCCGCTCCGGTGCGGCCACCACCAGGAACGCCGTGCCCGGCGCCTTGAGCAGCTGGTACGTGCGGTCCGCGCGCTCCCGGAAGCCGCCGAACATCGAGTCCATCGCGCTGACGAAGGTCTGTACGTCGGTGAGCAGCTGGGCACCGAAGATCTTGCCCAGGGTGCCGGTGAGCAGACCCATCCCGGCGTTCAGGAAGCGCATCGCGCTGCGCCCGCCGACCTTGGCCGGGGCGGTGAGGATCCGGATCACCCGGCCGTCCAGGAAGGACCCGAGCCGGTTGGGCGCGTCCAGGAAGTCCAGCGCCGAGCGGGACGGCGGGGTGTCCACGACGATCAGGTCCCACTCCTCGGCGGCGCGCAGCTGCCCGAGCTTCTCCATCGCCATGTACTCCTGCGTGCCCGCGAAGCCGGCCGACAGGGACTGGTAGAAGGGGTTCTCCATGATCGCCTTGGCCCGTCCGGGCTCGGCATGGGCCAGCACGACCTCGTCGAAGGTCCGCTTCATGTCCAGCATCATGGCGTGGAGCTCGCCCTCCCGGCTCCCACCACCGTCCTCGTCCGAGTCGCGGAGCGGCGCCCCCTCCATGCCGGTGACCCCCTTGACCACCCGGGGGGTGTTGTCGAGCTCGGTCAGGCCCATCGACTGGGCGAGCCGGCGGGCCGGGTCGATGGTCAGCACCACGACCTTGCGGCCGCGCTCGGCCGCCCGCAGGCCGAGCGCCGCGGCGGTGGTGGTCTTGCCGACGCCGCCGGAGCCGCAGCAGACGATGATCCTGGTCTTCGGGTCGTCGATCAGCTCGTCCACCGCGAGTCGCCGCCCGGTGCTCCGGACCCCGTCGGTCACCGTGCCGTCGGTGGCCCTGCCGTTGGTGGTCATGCCGCCCCCTGCCGCTTCAGTTCGCCCGCCAGCCGGTACAGCCCGCCGAGGTCCACGCCCTCGCCGAGCAGCGGCAGTTCGTACGTCGGGAGCCGCAGCTGCTGGATGTCGGCGCGCTGCGCGCGCTCCAGCTCCACCCGCTCGGCGTGCTCCCTGGCCTGGTCCAGCAACGGGTCGAGCAGCGGCTCCACCGCCGCCCGGACCTTCTCCGCGGTGCGCGTGCGGCCGCCGAGCCCGGCCTCCCCGAGCGCCAGGGCGACCGCCTCGCGGTGGTCCCCGTCCACCGCGGCCACCGCCGCGGCGTCCAGCACCGGCGGCCGGACCAGGTTGACCATCACCCCGCCCACCGGGAGCTTCGCCTCGCGCAGCTCCTCGATGCCGTCGACCGTCTCCTGCACCGGCATCTCCTCCAGCAGGGTGACCAGGTGCACCGCGGTCTCCGGCGATTTCAGCACCCGCATCACGGCCTGCGCCTGGGTGTGTATCGGGCCGATCCGGGCCAGCCCGGCGACCTCGGCGTTGACGTTCAGGAACCGGGTCAGCCGCCCGGTCGGCGGGGCGTCCATCACCACGGCGTCGTAGCGCCGCCGCCCGTCCGGGTCCTTGCGCCTGGTCGCCTCGCAGGCCTTGCCGGTGAGCAGGACGTCCCGCACGCCCGGCGCGATGGTGGTGGCGAAGTCGACGAAGCCGACCTTCTGGAGCGCCTTCCCGGCCCGGCCGAGCTTGTAGAACATCTCCAGGTACTCCAGCAGCGCCAGCTCGGTGTCGATCGCCAGCGCGAACACCTCGCCGGGCCCGCCCTCCCCGGCGGGCAGCCCCAGTTGGGCGCGGGAGACCGAGGCGATCCGGCGCTCCTCGTACGGGAGCGCGGCGATCCCGAACAGCTCGGCGATGCCCTGCCGGCCCTCGACCTCGATCAGCAGCACCCGTCCGCCGTCGGCGGCGAGTGCCAGGGCCAGTGCCGCGGCCAGGGTGGTCTTCCCGGTGCCGCCCTTGCCGCTGACCACGTGCAGCCGGACGCCCTCCCAGTCGGGGTCGCGCCGGGCCGCCTGGCCGGGGGTGCGTGCCACGCTCCGTCTCCGTCCGTCTCCGTCCTACGGGCGTCCCCTCCTGGCGAGGGTGCCCCTCACCAGGGTGCCCTCTCGCGAGGGTAACCAGGGAGCGCGCCGGATGCCCGGGGCACCTGGGCCGCCAGGCCCGATCATGCCCTCTTTGTGCCCCACCTCACACGCCTCGCGCCGGGCGGCGCGGATCACCGTGACGGCTCGTCTAGAGTCTGGCCATGACCAAGTGGGAATACATGACGGCGCCCCTGCTGGTGCACGCCACCAAGCAGATCCTGGACAACTTCGGCGAGGACGGCTGGGAGCTCGTCCAGGTCGTGCCCGGCCCGAACCCGGAGCAGCTGGTGGCCTACTTCAAGCGGGAGAAGAGCGCATGAGCAAGGTCGAGGAGAAGCTCGCCGAGCTGGGTCTGACCCTGCCGCCGGTGGCCGCCCCGGTCGCCGCGTACGTGCCGGCCGTGCTGTCCGGCGACCTCGTGTTCACCTCCGGCCAGCTCCCGGTGGTCGAGGGCAAGCTGCCGACGACCGGAAAGGTCGGCGCCGAGGTCTCCGCGGAGGAGGCCAAGGAGCTCGCGCAGATCTGCGCGCTGAACGCCCTGGCCGCCGTGAAGTCGGTGATCGGCGACCTCGACCGGATCGAGCGGATCGTCAAGGTCGTCGGCTTCGTCGCCGCCGCCCCCGACTTCATCGGTGTCCCGGCCGTCGTCAACGGCGCCAGCGAGCTGCTCGGCAAGGTGCTGGGCGCCGCGGGCGTGCACGCCCGCAGCGCCGTCGGCGTCGCGGTGCTGCCGCTGGACTCCCCGGTCGAGGTCGAGCTCCAGGCGCGCATCAAGACCGCCTGAGTGCGATCGCGGAGGCGGGGCCGGGTCCGTCCGGCCCCGCCTCCGTGTTGCCGGGGTGTGTCCGATCGATTCGTGAGCCTGGCGGGAATTGTCGGACACGCCCTAGCATCCGGGCATGGACCATCGAGCGACGACGCTCCCGATGCCGCCCGGCTGGCCCGCCCGGATCCGGGCGGTCGAATCCGGAGCGGTGACCCCGCCGGTGCCCCGGCCCGCCGCGACCGTCGTGCTGCTGCGCGACGCCGCCGAGGGGCCGGAGGCCTACCTGCTGCGCAGGCGTGCCTCGATGGCCTTCGCGGCCGGGATGTACGCCTACCCGGGTGGCGGGGTGGACCCGCGGGACGCCGAGGTCGAGCCGGGCTGGGCCGGTCCGGCGCCCGAGGAGTGGGCGCGCAGGCTCGGGGTGGACGCCCGGACGGCGCGGGCGGTGGTCTGCGCGGCCGTCCGCGAGACCTTCGAGGAGGCCGGCGTGCTGCTGGCCGGCCCGGACGCCGACAGCGTCGCCGAGCCGCGCGACTGGTCCGCCGAGCGGGCCGCGCTGGAGGCGCACGAGCTGTCCCTCGCCGAGTTCCTCCGGGACCACGGCCTGGTGCTGCGCAGCGACCTGCTGGGCGGCTGGGCCCGCTGGATCACCCCGGAGTTCGAGGACCGGCGCTACGACACCTGGTTCTTCGTCGCCGCGCTGCCGGCCGGCCAGCGCGCGGCCCTGGAGGTCGGCGAGGCCGACCGGGTCGCCTGGCTGACCCCCGCCGAGGCGGTGCGGGGCCACCGGGAGGGCCGGTTCGGCATGCTGCCGCCGACCGTGACGGTGCTGCGCGAGCTGTCGGCGGTGCGGAGCGTCGCCGAGGCCCTGACCGCGGCGGTCGACCGTCCGCTGGCGCCGGTCCTGGGCCGGGCCGAGGTCCGCGGCGACCGCCTGACGGTCCGCTGGCCCGGTTACGAGGAGCTGACCATCGACGGGGAGTTCCCCGAGGGCTCCTGACCGTTCCACCGACCGGGACCACCCGCAAAACCCGTACGACGTGACCTTCCCGTACCGACGCAGAGAGAGGACCGACGCCCGATGACCCACAACGACGTGGCTCGCCGGACGGCGCCCGAGATGCCCGCCCGCCGCCTGACTCCCCGTGACCCGGCCTGCGACAGCCAGGTCCCGTTCGCCGAGGTGGCGCAACGCGCCCTCGTCCGGGCGCTGCCGCTGCGGGCCCTGCATCGAGACGGCGGAGGTGGCCGGTGAGCGGACTCCTGCCGGGCGACCCCACCGCCGTCGTCGGCGGCGAGGCCACCCCTCGGGCGCTGTGCGTGCTGGCGCCGAACCCGTCGCCGATGACGCTGGACGGCACCAACACCTGGCTGCTCTCCGAGCCCGGCTCCGACCTCGCGGTGGTGATCGACCCGGGCCCGCTGCACGAGGGCCATCTGCGCAGGGTGATCGACCTCGCGGAGGAGCGGGGCAAGCGAATCGCGCTGACCCTGCTCACCCACGGCCACGCCGACCACTCCGAGGGCGCGGCCCGCTTCGCCGAGCTGACCGGCACCGAGGTGCGGGCCCTGGACCCGGCGCACCGGCTGGGCTCGGAGGGCCTGGCGGGCGGCCAGCGCCTGGACGTCGGCGGCCTGGACCTGCGGGTGGTGGCCACCCCGGGGCACACCTCCGACTCGCTGACCTTCCACCTGCCGGACGACGGCGCGGTGCTCACCGGCGACACCGTGCTCGGCCGCGGCACGACGATGGTCGCGCACCCCGACGGCCGGCTCGGCGACTACCTGGACTCGCTGCGCCGGCTGCACACCATGGCCTCCCAGCACGGCGTGCGGACCGTGCTGCCGGGCCACGGCCCGGTGCTCGCGGACGCGCTCGGCGCCGTCGACTTCTACCTGGCCCACCGGGCCGCGCGGCTCGCCCAGGTGGAGACCGCGGTCGAGGCGGGCTGCCGGGCCGCGTCGGAGGTGGTGGCCCGGGTCTACGCCGACGTGGACCGGGCGCTCTGGCCGGCCGCCGAGCTGTCGGTGCGGGCCCAGCTGGACTACCTGGAGGAGCACGGGCTGATTCCGGGCGCAGACTGAGCCGGTGAACGCGAAGGGGCCCGTCCGGATCGGACGGGCCCCTCCGTGTCGGTGGGCGTCAGCGCGAGCGGCGCGACAGCCGCTCGACGTCCAGCAGGACCACCGCGCGGGCCTCCAGCTTCAGCCAGCCGCGGCCGGCGAAGTCGGCGAGCGCCTTGTTGACCGTCTCGCGGGAGGCGCCGACCAGCTGGGCCAGCTCCTCCTGGGTGAGGTCGTGGGCGACGTGGATGCCCTCGTCGGACTGCACGCCGAACCGGCGGGAGAGGTCCAGCAGGGCCTTGGCGACGCGGCCGGGCACGTCGGAGAAGACCAGGTCGGACATCACGTCGTTGGTGCGGCGCAGGCGGCGGGCGATGGCCCGCAGCAGCGCGATGGAGACCTCGGGGCGGGCGTGCAGCCAGGGCTGGAGGTCGCCGTGGCCGAGGCCCAGCAGCTTGACCTCGGTCAGCGCGCTGGCGGTCGCGGTGCGCGGGCCCGGGTCGAACAGCGACAGCTCGCCGATCATCTCGCTGGGGCCGAGCACGGCCAGCATGTTCTCGCGGCCGTCCGGCGATGCGCGGTGCAGCTTGACCTTGCCCTCCGCCACGACGTACAGCCGGTCGCCCGGGTCGCCCTCGTGGAACAGCGACTCCCCACGGGCGAGGGTGACCTCGGTCATGGAAGCGCGCAGCTCGCCGGCCTGTTCGTCGTCGAGTGCCGCGAAGAGTGCGGCGCGCCGCAGAACGTCGTCCACGTGCTTCCTCCTTCTCGGCCGTACGGCGGGTGGGCCGTCCGGCGCAAGTTCCGTTCAGTGTTCTGCATCACCAAGCATGGCGCATGTCGCTCCGATCATATGAGGAGGGGGTGTGCCGAGGTGTGTCGTGCGGGGCCATTCGTACCGGCGGGAGAGCGGGCGGGCCCGGTGACGGGAGCCCGCAGGCAGCCATCGATCGAACCCTTGTCCTTTCCGCTCGAACGGGGAATCGGGTGCGACGCCGGTGGTCGTCGGAAGACCGGGCGGTGCTCCCGGACGCGTCAGGCGAAGAACGTCAGCAGCTCCGGCGCCAGCACCTCGGCCGCCACCTCGTGGGTCTGGCCGTCCAGCGTCCGGTACTCGGCGCCCGGCACGGCCGCCGCCACCGCGTGGGCCGGTGCCCGCAACGACTCCGGGCTGGCGCCGCCGTCCAGGGCCAGGGTCGGTACGGCGATCGTGGCCAACAGGTCCGCCGGGACGGCCGCGCCGGTCCGGTCGCCGAGCGCCGCCGCGTCGTACGCCAGGGTCGGTGCGATCGCCTCGAACAGCGGCCACACCGGCGCGCCGCGCATCCCGTCCACCATCTCCGCCGGCGCCCCGGCGTAGACCATGAGGGCCGCGACGGCGTCCCCGCGGCGCTCCTCGGCGAGTGCCGCCGTCAGCTCGGCGACGTACTGGCGGAAGCGCTCGCTCTGCCCCTCCTCGGTGCTGAACGGCGGCTCGTAGACGGCGAGTCGGGTGATGCCGATGTCCGCGGCGGCGGCCCGCAGGGCGAGCGCGCCGCCGGAGGAGTGGGCGAAGACGGCGGCCGAGCCGCCCGCCGCCGCGATGACGGCGGCCAGGTCCTCGATTTCGCGCTCCACCGCGAAGGGGTCGGTGTCACCGCTGCCGCCGCGCCCGCGCCGGTCGTAGGTCCACACGGTGTGGTGCCCCGCCAGCTGCTCGGCGATCGCGGCGCTCGGCCCCATGCCGCGGTGGCACAGTGCGCCGTCGACCAGGACGACCGCCGGGCCGGAGCCGGTGACGGAGCAGGCGAGGGCGGTGCCGTCGGTGGAGACCAGGGTGTTCATGGGGTGTTCCTTCTGTCGTGCGAGTCGGTCATGGGGGTAGACCGGGGTTCGCCGCAGAACTCATCGCTCCGGCCGCGATTTTCTTCAGGAACCCCTGCGCCTGGGTGTCCGGGGGCATATGCTTCACAGGTAAATTACCTGCTAACCTTTTGTGCATGGTCACAACCGCCCAGCTCCGCCAGGCACTTCGGGTCGGACCGGCCGGGGACGGCTGGCACAAGCCCGCGCTCAGCGCCGTGGTCACCCTCGGCGCGCTCAACCTCACCCTGCTCGGCCTCGGCCGGCTCGACCTCGCCCTCTACACCTCCGCCGGCGGCCTGGGCGCGCTGTACGGGCACGGCCTGCCGTACCGGGCCCGGGCCCGGATGCTGGTCGCGGTGCTGCTCGGCACCGTGCTCAGCACCGCCGCCGCCCTGACCGCTGCGGCGCTGACCCGCGACGCCGTTGTCCTGGTCGCGGTGGCGGCGGTGCTCGCCGCGCTGCACAAGCTGCTCTGCGACGCCGCCCGGGTCGGCCCGCCCGGCAGCCTGATCATCACCTTCACCTCCGCCAGCTGCGCCTTCGTCCCGCAGCGGCTCGCCGAGGTGCCGCCGCACCTGGCACTCACCGCGCTCGGCGCCGCGCTGGCCTGGCTGGTCTGCATGGCCCCCGCGCTGGTGCGCCCGTACGGGCCGGAGCGGATCGCCACCGCCCGCGCCCTGGAGGCCGCCGCCCGGCTGCTGCGGATCGAGTCCGGCGGGCCGGACGCCGCAGCCCGCGCCGCCCGTACCGCCCTGGTCGGCGCGGTCGAGGCGGCCTGGCAGAGCCTCGCGCTCTCCACCCCGGCCCGGCGGCGCGCCCTCGGCGACGCACCCGAGCGGCTGCTGGTGCGCGCGGAGGCAGCGCTGGCCGGACCGGCCCGGCCCGAGGACGCCGCGCGGTACCTCGGCTGGGCCCGCGACCTGCGGCGCGGCCGCCCGCTGCCGGCGCTCGACCTGACCGAGGCGGAGGCGCAGGCGGCCGCCCGCCGTTCCGGTCCCCGGCCGCCGTTGCGGCAGGCGCTGCGGCCCGGCTCGGCGCTGCTGCCGATCGCGCTGCGGGTCGCGGTCGGCTGCGCCGCCGCCGGGTGGCTCTCGCTGGCGCTCGGCGTCGGCCGGCCGTACTGGGCGGTGGTCACGGCGGCCTCGGTGTTCCAGGCCAACAGCACGCTGTCCTGGCAGCGCGCGCTGCAGCGGGTGCTGGGCAACCTGCTCGGCCTGCTGCTGTTCACCGCCGCGCTGCCGCTCGCGCACTCGGGCCCGGTGGCACTGATCGGGCTCGGGCTGATCTGCCAGTTCGGCGCGGAGGCGACGATCGCCCGCAGCTACTGGCTGGCGACGGTCTTCGTCACCCCGCTGGCGCTGCTGATGACGGAGTTCGCGGGCGCGCAGCCGGCCCGGGCACTGGTCGCCGACCGTTGGCTGGACACCTGCGTCGGCGCGCTCGCCGGCCTCGGGGCCTGCCTGCTGGTCACCAACCGCCGCACCGCCGCCCGGCTGACCCGCGCCCTGGCCGGGGCCGAGGCCGCCGGCCACCAGGCGCTGGCCGCCGTCTCCGCCGCGAGCGCCCGGGAGGCCCACGCCGCCCGCACCGGCCTCGCCGCCGCCCTGCTGGAACTGCGCGAGGCCACCGACACCGCCGCCGGCGAGTGGCGCCGCCCCGTCCTCCCGCACCAACGCGCCACCGCCACCGAGCAGCAGGCCCATCACCTGCTGGCCGCCCTGCTGGAACGCCGTGGCCGCGGGGACCTGCCGGACACGGCCTAGGATCGAAGCCGATCGGCAGGCCGCAGAACGGGAGCAGCGCACGTGGAGGACGTCGTCGCAGGTGTGCTGCGCCAGTGGGAGCGGGCCTACCCGGGGCTGGACACCGGTCCGATCGCCGTCCTCGGCCGGATCAACCGCTGCGCCGCACTGCTCCAGCAGACCCCCGACCCGCTCACCCGGGCCGGCCTCACCCGTGCCGAGTTCGACATCCTCGGTGCCCTGCGCCGCCTCGACCGTGAGCTGACCCCCACCCAGCTGGCCCGGGAGAGCTTCGCGTCCGGCGCCGCCGTCACCAAGCGTCTGCGGCTGCTGGAGGAGCGCGGCCTGGTCAGCCGCCGCACCGACGACCGGGACCGCCGGGTCGCCCACCTCTCGCTCACCGAGGAGGGCCGGACGCTGGTGGACGGCCTGATCCAGGAGCTCGTCGCCTACGACCGCGCCCTGCTGGCCGGCCTCACCCCCGCCGAGCAGGACCGGCTCGCCGAGGCCCTCAGCGGCCTGCTCAACAGCCTTGAGGGGACGATCGGCCGCACCCTGGGCTGAGCCGACGAACCGTGAAGGATCGTCAACGGCGCCTCTCCGGCGGGAAACTATGCTCGTGGTGCGGGCGTACGGGGGCGTGCCGGGTGCGAAGCGGGCTCCCGCGCCGCGCGCGGCGTGTCGAGTCGTCTACCGGGAGCTCCCCTTGGGCCACAGCGCGGACCGAAGCCACGGCGATCGATCCCGGCCGAAGCGCTCGGGCGGCCCCGGCGACCCCCTCGCGCGGCTCACCCGGGGCATCGTCGTCATGGTCGCCGTCGGCTTCTGCACCGCCTCGGTGGTCGCCACGGTCCGCAACCACGACGGCCTGTCCTACCAACTGCCCGCCGTCGCACTGCTGTTGGTCCTGCTCGGTTTCCAGATCGGGCACGCCGGTCCGTGGCGCCTGGCGCGGCGCTGGTGGCCGTGGAGCCTGGTCGCCCACGGGGCACTGACCTACCTGCCGTTCCTGCTCTTCGACGGGGCGTGGGTCGGCATTCCCGGATCGTTCGCCGGATCGGTGCTGCTGACCGTCGCGCCACCGCGTTCCTGGGCGCTGTTCGCCGCGCTGGTGGCCGCCCAGTACCCGCTCTGCGCGGCGCTGGGCGGCAACCTCGGCCAGTGCGTCAACGCGTCGGTGTCCACCGCCGTGGGCGCCATCGTGGTCTACGGGGTGGCCCGACTCGCGGATCTGATCACCGAGTTGCGGGAGGCCCGGACCGAGCTGGCCGAACTCGCGGTGGACCGGGAGCGGCTCCGCTTCGCGCGCGACCTGCACGACCTGCTCGGCTCCAGCCTCTCGGTGGCGGCACTGAAGTGCCAGCTCGCCGAACGGCTGGCCGCGGAGGACCCGGAGCGCGCCCGCGCGGAGATCGCCGAGGTGCTGGCACTGGTGCGGCAGGCGATGGCGGACACCCGTCGGCTCTCCAGCGGCGACCTCCGGATGTCCCTGGCGCGGGAGGCACGTTCGGCGGTCTCGGCGCTGCGGGCGACCGGGATCGAGGTCGAGGCCGAACTGGACTTCGAGGGGCTGACGCCCGAACTCGACGCGGTGCTGGCCACGGTGCTGCGCGAGGCGGTCACCAACCTGCTGCGGCACAGCGCGGCCCGGCGCTGCGAGATCCGGGCCGGTGGGGCGGGCCCCGGTGCGGTCCGGCTGCTGATCTCCAACGACGGCGTACCAGGCGAACCGGACGGCGCTGCGCGTGGACCGGGCGGCGCTGGGCACGAACCGGACGGCGCCGTGTGCGAACCGGGCGGCGGGCAGGGCATCGAGAACCTCACCGAGCGGCTGCGGGCCGTCGGCGGCCGGCTGACCGCCCGGCGGGACGCAGCCGGCTGGTTCCACCTCGCCGCCGTCGTCGAGGCCGAGCCCGCCCGGGAAGCCGCCCGCGCCGCCTGACCGGTCCGCACGGCCCGGCTACTCGTGCACCCCCATCGCCTCGCTCGGCTTGCGCCGCAGCGCCAGCCGGGCGGTCAGCAGGACGGTGCCCACCCCCAGCAGCGCCGCCCCGCCCAGTACCGCGGCCACCTGACTGCCGGGCAGCGCGGGCCGGGCCGTACCGGTGAGCGCGAGGCAGACCGGGACCAGGACGGCGGCGGTGACCGCCGTGCCGAGGGCGAGCGCCACGGCGACCGTGATCCCGCCCTCCCAGGCCATCATCCGCAGCACCTGCGCGCGCGTGGTGCCCGCCAGCCGCAGCAGCGCGAACTCGCGCAGCCGCTCGCCGGTGGCCATCATCAGGGTGTTGACCACGGCGATCGCGGTGAACAGGCTGATCATGCCGAGCAGTAGCCGCCCGACCGCGGTGGCCCGCTCCTGCTGGTGCCGGCGCACCGCGTCGTAGTCGGCCCGGTCGCTGATCCTGGCCATCGGGTAGGCCGGGGCGAGGCCCCGGAGCTCCCGGCCCACCTGCTGGAGGTCGGCACCCGGGGCGGAGCGGACCAGCACGGTCGGTGCGAGCCGGTCCGGTGTGTGGGCGGCGGCGAAGGAGTCGGGCAGCAGCGCGTCCGCGAACCGTGCGTCGCGGTCGTACACGGCGGCCACCGTCGCGGTGCTGTCGGTGCCGTCCGGCCACTCGATCCGGACGGTGGCGCCGACGCCGGCCTTGAGCGCGGCGGCCGATCGCTGCCCCAGCGCGATGCTCGCGCCGCGCAGCCCGTCCAGCGAACCGGCCGTCACCCCGGGGTCGACCAGCTCCGCCAGCCCCTGCGGGTCGACGATCCGGGCGTCGAGGCCCTGCCGGCCGGAGTCATCGGCGGACGCCAGGACGGTCGTGGACACCAGGCCGTCGGCCGCCGCGACGCCGGGCAACTTCCGCACCGCAGCGGCGAATTCCGGCGGCAGGCCGATCCCGCTGGCCTGGACCACGTGGTCGGCCAGCAGCCGTCGGCCGTCCTCGGCCACGTTGGCCTGCACCTTGACGACCGGGACGAACAGCACCGTGCCGGTGAAGGCCACCGCGAGTGCCAGCGGGGTGACGGCGGCGGCGAAGCGGCGCGGCTGGGCCCGCAGCGCGGCGGAGGCGAGGAACCCGGCGACCGGGAAGAGCCGGCCCACCGGCCCACCGATCGCCACACTGGCGACCCGGCCGATCAGCGGCCCGAGCAGGGCCACCCCGAGCAGCAGCACCAGCACCATGCTCTCGGCCGTCCCCGCTCCGCGGCGGCTGTCCGTCGAACCGGCCAGCACCGCGCCGCACACGGCGAGCGTCACGAGCCCCAGCCCGGTCCGGATCCAGCCGACGCCGGGCGGCGGTGTCGAGGAGTCGCGCAGCGCCCGGGTCGGCTCGACCCGGGAGGCCCGGCGCGCGGCGGCCCAGACGGCCAGCTGCGCGGTGACGACGACGCCGCCGAGGACGATCAGCGGGGCGCTCGGCCCGACGTGCAGCGGCACGCCCGAGCCGACCACCCCGCGGTCGACCAGTTCGCCCCGCAGCAGCGCGGCGAGGCCGATCCCGGCCGGGAGGCCGACGACGGCGGCCGCGACGGTCAGCACCAGCGTCTCCAGGGCGATCATCCGCCGCACCTGCCCGGTGGTGGCGCCGACCGCCCGCAGCAGGGCCATCTCGCGCAGCCGCTGCTGCACGGAGAGCGCGAGCGCCCCCGCCACCACGAAGACCGCGACGAACAGCGAGAGCACGCCCGTCGTCCCGGCCAGCGAGGAGAGGCCGTCCCCGGGCCCGGGAGCGCCGGAGAACTCCAGCTCGCCCCGCTCGTCGCCGGTGTGCACCCCGGGCCCGGACCAGGACGCCTTGCCGTCGTGCTCCCGCGCCGCGGCGAGCGCCCGCCGGGCCTGCTCGGTCACAGCCCGCAGGTCGGCCCCGTCCCGCACGGTCAGCCCGATCGCGTCCGCGCCGGTCGCCGTCCCGGCGAGCCGGGCGGCCTGCCCGGGGCTGAAGAAGAGCGCGCTCTGACGGGACGACTCCCGTGGCGGCGCGGCCAGTCCGGACACGGTGTAGCCGCGCGGCGCCTCGATGGTGGCCAGCCGGACGGTGCCGCCGGGCGCGACCCCGGCGCGGGCGGCCGTCGCGGCGTCGAGGAGCACCTCGTCCGGCCCGGCCGGGGCTCGGCCGGAGGTCAGCCGGAACGGGGCGAGGGCGGCGCTCGTCCAGGCATGCCCGAGCGAGGGGCCGCCCTGCGGTCCGGACAGGACCTGCCCGGAGGCGGTGACGACGGCCGCCGGGAAGGAGAGCTCCGGGACGGCGGCCGCGACGCCGGGCAGCCCGGCGAGTTCGGCGGTCAGCGGTCCGGCATCCGGGATGCGGGTGCTGTCGCCGATCACCACAGGGGCCGCGGCGTAGCGCTCGGTGGGTGTGCCCGTGCGCAGGGCGGACTCCAGCAGGACCCCGCAGGCGACGGTCAGGACCAGGGCGCAGACGAGCGCGGTGAACGCGCCGGCGAAGCCCGCCTTCCGGGCCCCTACCGTGCGCCAGGCCAGCTTCAACACGCGCCTCAACCCCCCCGGTGGTACGCCCTCGATGACATCGCGAGCCTAGCTCCGGGCGCTTCGGCCGACATTCCCTTCGTTGACGAAGGAAGGCCCCGGCAAGCCCCGTCGTGGGCCGTCCACGGCCGGATCCATGCGAAACGCACGGTCCGCCGACCCGGAAGCGCCGTGTCGCCGAGGCGCCGTGTCACCGAAGGTGCCGGGAACGCCGGGAACGCCGGGAGCCGCCGCAGGGCTACGTCGTCGGCAGCCAGCCCATCTCCTCGGCGATCCGGATCGCGTCGACCCGGCCACGCCCCCCGGTCTTGGCCACCGCGGCGGCCAGGTGGTTGCGCGCGGTGCCCGTCGAGATGAACAGCCGGGCGGCGATCTCGCTGACGGAGTCCCCCTCCGCCGCGAGCCGCAGGACCTCCGACTCCCGGGGCGTCATCGGGTTCTCCCGGGTGTCCAGGGCGGCCAGCGCCAGCTCCGGGTCGACGACGCGCTCGCCGGCGGCCACCTTCCGGATCGCCGCGGCCAGCTCCTGCGCCGGGGCGTCCTTGCCGAGGAAACCGAGCGCACGGGCGGAGAACGCGGCGCGCAGGTACGCCGGTCGCACCAGCCCGGTGAGGATCAGCGTCCGGCACCCGGGGAGCTTCTCGTGCAGTTCGCCCGCCGCCCGCAGCCCGTCCAGTCCGGGCAGGTCGATGTCGAGCACCGCGACGTCCGGACGCACCTCCAGGGCGGTCGGCACCACCAGGTCCCCGCGCTCCACGTCCGCGACGACCTCCAGATCCTCCTCGTACGCGAGGAGGGCCATCAGCGCGCCGCGCACCATGCTCATGTCCTCTGCCAGCAGGACCCTGATCATCCGCACTCTCCCCCTGTCAGGTGACGGCCACGGGCGGGGTTCATTAGACAACAGGCCCTGCCAGGGCCGGTTTCCGTGCTTGATCGGCCCCGAGCGGTCCGCCGGTCGGCGTAGCCTTCGTGCATGGCAGAGAGCAAGGTCCGGAAGGCCGTGGCGAAGAAGCCGGTGGCGAAGAAGGCGGCGGTGAAGCCGAGGAAGCCGGAATCGCACCTGGCGATGGTGCGACGGGCCCGGAGGATCAACCGCGAGCTGGCGGAGCTGTACCCGTACGCGCATCCGGAGCTGGACTTCGAGAACCCCTTCCAACTGCTGGTGGCCACCGTGCTGTCGGCGCAGACCACCGACCTGCGGGTGAACCAGACCACCCCGGCGCTGTTCGCGAAGTACCCGGCGCCGGAGGACATGGCGGCGGCGAACCCGGAGGAGCTGGAGGAGGTCATCCGCCCGACCGGATTCTTCCGGAACAAGGCGAAGTCGCTCATCGGCCTCTCGATAGCGCTGCGCGACGAGTTCGGCGGCGAGGTCCCGGGCCGGCTGGCCGACCTGGTGACCCTGCCCGGCGTCGGCCGCAAGACCGCCAACGTCGTCCTCGGCAACGCCTTCGGGGTCCCCGGCATCACCGTGGACACCCACTTCGGGCGGCTGGCCCGGCGGTTCGGCTGGACCACCGAGGAGGACCCGGTGAAGGTCGAGGCGGCCGTCGCCGAGATCTTCCCGAAGTCGGAGTGGACGATGCTCTCGCACCGGGTGGTCTTCCACGGCCGCCGGATCTGCCACTCCCAGAAGCCCGCCTGCGGCGCCTGTCCGATCGCGCCGCTCTGCCCCTCGTACGGCGAGGGGGAGACCGACCCGGAGAAGGCACGCAAGCTGTTGAAGTACGAGATGGGCGGCCAGCCCGGGCAGCGGCTGCGGCCGCCGGCCGACTTCCCCGGCGAGGCGGCCGCCCGTGCGGACGCCGCCGTCCACCACGGACGGGTCGCGGACCTGGCGGTGGACGCATGAGCGGGCAGTGGGGGCATCCCGGCCCTGACGCCGGGGGCGCCGGGCGGGGCATCGAGCTGGACGGGCTGCCGACCTGGCTGGAGCCGGTCCGCGAGGCGGCCCGGCGGGTGTTGCCGGAACAGCTGAGCCGCTTCCTGCCGCCGGCCGAGGGCGGCCGGCCGGCGGCCGTGCTGATGCTGTTCGGCGAGGGGCCGGAGGGACCGGACCTGCTGCTGATCGAGCGGGCCCGCTCGCTGCGCTCGCACGCCGGTCAGCCGTCCTTCCCGGGCGGTGCGCTGGACCCGGAGGACGGCGATCCGGACGGCGCGGGCCCGATCGCGGCGGCGCTGCGCGAGGCCTGGGAGGAGACCGGCCTGGACCCGGCGGGGGTGCAGGTGTTCGCCGAACTGCCCCGGCTGTACATCCCGGTGAGCCGCTTCGTGGTGACCCCGGTGCTCGGCTGGTGGCGCGAGGAGTCGCCGGTGCGCCCGGTGGACGAGGCCGAGACCGGCGCGGTGTTCCGGGTCACCGTCGCGGAGCTGGCCGACCCGGCGAACCGGGTGCGGCTGCGCCACCCGTCCGGGCACATCGGGCCGGCCTTCGCGGTCGCCGGGCGGCTGGTCTGGGGCTTCACCGCCGGGGTGATCGACCGGGTGCTGCACCACAGCGGCCTGGAGCTGCCCTGGGACCCGTCCCGGATCGTCGACCTCTCGGACGACGCGCTGGCCCTGGTCCAGGGGGACCTCGAACACTCCCGGGTGCTGCCGGGCGGCGACGACGACGCTTCGTGACCGACCGGCGGCGTGTCCGGCGCGCGGGCCGTGGGAGGGTGTCCGAGTGAACGTCCTGGATGTGCTGCTGATCGCCGCGGCCGTGGCATTCGCCGTGTCGGGCTACCGGCAGGGCTTCGTGGTCGGCGTGCTCTCACTGGTCGGGTTCCTCGGTGGCGGCCTGCTCGCCGTCGAGCTGCTGCCGCTGCTGCTCGACCACATCGGCCCCGGCACGACGGCCTCGGTGGTGGCCGTCGTGGTGGTGATCGTCCTCGCCGCGATCGGCCAGGCGATCACCGCGCACTTCGGCTGGAAGCTGCGCGGGCACATCGGGCGCCGCCCGGCCAGGGTGCTGGACGCGACCGGCGGGGCGGTGGTGAACGTCGTCTCGATGCTGCTGGTGGCCTGGCTGATCGGTTCGGCGCTGGCCGGGGCGTCACTCCCGACGGTCTCCAAGCAGGTCCGCTCCTCGGCGATCCTCGGCGAGGTGCAGGACGCGCTGCCCGACGACGCGCCGAACTGGTTCTCGGACTTCTCCAAGGTGCTCGCCCGCAACGGCTTCCCGCAGGTCTTCAACCCCTTCGAGCACGAGCCGATCACCCAGGTCGACACCCCCGACCCCGCGCTGGCCGCCAGCCCGGCGGTGGCGCGGGCCCGGCAGAGCCTGGTCAAGGTGGTCGGCACGGCGACCTCCTGCGGCAAGACCCTGGAGGGCAGCGGTTTCGTCTTCGCCCCGCACCGGGTGATGACCAACGCCCACGTGGTCGGCGGGGTCAACGAGCCGACCGTGCAGATCGGCGGTGTCGGCCAGCTGTACGACGCGACGGTGGTCCGCTACGACTGGCAGCGCGACATCGCCGTCCTGGACGTGCCCAAGCTGAACGCGCCGGCACTGTCCTTCGCGGGCGAGGCGAAGACCAACGACAGCGCGATCGTGGCCGGCTTCCCGGAGAACGGCGCCTTCAACGTCCAGCCGGCCCGCATCCGCGGCCGGATCCAGGCCAACGGGCCGGACATCTACCACCGCGGCCAGGTGGTCCGCGACGTCTACTCGGTGCGCTCGGTGGTCCGGCAGGGCAACAGCGGCGGCCCGCTGCTCACCCCGGACGGCGAGGTGTACGGCGTGGTCTTCGCCAAGTCCCTGGACAGCGGGGACACCGGCTACGTGCTGACCGCGGCCGAGGTGCGCGAGGACGCCGTGCAGGGCGGCGCCGCGACCGCCCGGGTGGACACCCAGGGCTGCGCGCTCTGACCGGGCCCGGCCGGAAGCCGCTCCGGGGCGTTCCGGGGACGCCCGGGACTGCCGGGCGGCGGCGGAATCGGGCGCGCCGGGCCGGACCGTCCGATATCCGTCGCCCCGTCAGGTGGCACTGGTAGCCTCGGCCGCGCTCACCCGTTCGGCTCAACCGGGCGCCGTCCCGGAGTGGGCCCGACGGGAGGTCGTGGCAGTCCGATGATGGGTCACTCGCATGCGGTGAGCGGGGCGATGCTGTACGCGGCCTCGGCTCCGTTCCTGCCCCCGCTGCTGCTGCACACCACCCTGCAGCCGGCGGACATACTGATGGGCACGGTGCTGTGCGCGGGCGCGGCCCTGCTGCCGGACCTCGACCACCACGACGGCTCGATCGCCAACTTCCTCGGCCCGGTCTCCAAGGTGCTCTGCCGCTTCGTGGCCTGGGTCTCCGGCGGTCACCGGCACGCCACCCACTCGCTGCTGTTCGTCGCGCTGATGGGCGGTGGCACCTGGGCCGGGGTCACCTTCCTCGGGCGCAACTTCACCCTGGGGCTGACCTTCTTCCTGCTGGCGCTCGCGATCCGGGCCCTGCGGCTCTGCCCGCCGGGCGACGGCCCGGAGGCGTGGATCACCGTCATCGGCCTGGCCGCGCTCGGCACCTTCGGGATGAACACCTGGATGCCCAACTCGCCCGGCTGGCTGCCGTACGCGGTGGCGCTGGGCACGCTGGCGCACCTGCTCGGCGACTGCCTGACCAAGAAGGGCGCGCCGCTGCTCTGGCCGCACAAGGAGCGCTACGAGATCGTGCTGATCAAGCGCAGCGGCAACAGCGTCGAGACCAAGGTGCTGGTGCCGATCATGTCGCTGGCGACCTTCGTCCTGCTCTGGTTCACCGCGCTGTCGCCGACGATCGTGAACTGAGCGGGGTGCGGGGTGCCCGGCACCCCGGCCGAGGTGGCGCGGCGCGAGGCCTCAGGTCTCGCGCCGCAGTCGTGCGCCCACCCAGCGGGCGCGCCGACCGAGGATGCGTGGGATGCCGAGCTGCCGCCGCTCCGTGCGCTGACGGCCGTCGGGGCCGTCGAAGCCGAGGTCGTCCGCCCGGTCGGGCCGGTGGGCGGAGCGCTGGGGGCTGTTGTGACGTCGGCCGCGCGGGGCGCCGCCGCTTTCGGGCATCCAACTCATACCGGAAGGGATGCCCCTGGGCCGGTGGAGGTAACCGCCCGGGCTTCACCGAAATTGGCCTATGCGGTTGTCATATGAACGCCAAGACAAGGGAGTTGGGTCCAAGGGCCCTTCCGGTCGACCGCACGTACGGCCGCGTCGGGTTCCGTACGACGTCACTCCTTGTGGCGGCCGACCCAGTCCAGCAGCTCGGCGGTGAACTCCTCCGGCGCCTCCTCGTGCGGGAAGTGCCCGACCCCCGGCAGCAGCCGCCAGCGGTACGGCGCCGCCACGTACTCGCCGCCGCCGAGCGCGGTGTGCGACAGCAGCACCGGGTCCGCCGCGCCCTGGACGTGCAGGGTCGGCGCGGTGATCGGCTTCTTCATCCGCCGGGCGAACTGGATGCCGTCCGGCCGGGCCATCGAGCGCAGCAGCCAGCGGTACGGCTCGATCGAGCAGTGCGCCGTGCTGGGGATCTGGATCGCCTGCCGGTACGCGTGCACCGCGGCCTCGTCCAGGCCGTTCGGGCCGGTCCAGGAGGTCAGGTAGCGGCCGACCAGCTCGGCGTCGTCGGCCACCAGGCGCCGTTCCGGTATCCACGGTCGCTGGAAGCCCAGCACGTGCTCGAAGGCGGCGAACTGCCGGCGGTCGGTCAGCAGCGCCCGGCGCAGGTCCCTCGGGTGCGCGGCGGAGACCACGGTCAGGCTCTGGATGACGGACGGTCGCATCACCGCGGCCACCCAGGCCAGGGTGCCGCCGGAGGCGTGCCCGACCAGGTGCGCCCGGCGCTCGCCGAGCGAGCGGATCACCCCGGTGATGTCCAGGGCGAGGTTGCCGGGGTCGTACCCGCGCGGGGTGCGGTCGCTGCCGCCGATGCCGCGCAGGTCGAGCGCCACCGCCCGGTAGCCGGCCTTGGCGAGCGCGGTCAGCTGGTGGCGCCAGGCCCACCAGTACTCGGGCCAGCCGTGCACCAGCAGCACCAGCGGGCCGGAGCCGAGCTCGGCGATGTGGAACCGGGCGCCGTTGGCCGCGAGGTCGCGGTGCGTCCACGGGCCGGCCTGCCGGACGCTCCAGGCCTCGCCGCCCGTCGCCGGGGCTCCGGCGGAGGCCGCTTCGACGGGTTCCCGTTCGGGCTCCCGCGCGGGCGCCAGGCCGGTGCCCTCGGGGGCGGTGCCGGGTCCTTCGGGACCGGCAGGGCCTTCGGGAGTGAGTCCGGCACCGGAGTCGGCGGACGGCTGCGCGGGCACGGGCTTCTGGTCAAGCGGCATACCGAGAGCGTGTCACATCCGCGCGCCGGACACGTGCCCGGCACTCGTTGTCGGCGGGTCCGTGCCCGCCGAATCGGGGCCGTCCCGGTCGCCGTCCCCCCGCCGCCGGGGCCGGTGGCCGGGGTTGGTCGCCGGGGTTGGTCGCCGGAGCCCCGCCGACGCCGGGCCGGTTACGGGATGCGGCCGAAGGCCCGGTCGATCTCCTCCTGGGTGGCCGGGCGCGGCCGGGCGTTCTTCAGCACGTCGGCGGTCTTCTGGGCGCCCTCGATGGTGCGGACCGGCTTCTCGATCTTCTTGAACGAGCGCCAGGCCAGCATCCCGAGCAGCACCGCGAGCAGCAGGTAGGCGCCCGCCACGACCAGGAAGGACCAGCCCAGCGACAGGCCCAGCGCGTGGATGCCGAAGGCCGCCGCGGCGCTCAGCATCGGGATGGAGAACAGCGCCACCACGCCGGCGACGATCAGCGAGACACCGCCGGAGACGCCGCGCTTGACGTCCGCCCGGATCTCGGCCTTGGCGAGCGCGATCTCGTCGTGGACCAGTGCGGACAGATCGGCGGTGGCCGCCGAGAACAGCTGCCCCACCGAACGCTCGCCCTCGTAGGGCGCCCGGCCGTTGCTGGACGGGTCTGCGGCTCCTGCGGGCATCAGCGGTTCTCCTCTGCGGCTGTGCGGCGTGACGCCGCCGCGGGTGTGCGGTTCCGGGGGCCGTGGGGGTTCCGGAGGCGTCTGTGGGTTGTCGACAGCTCAGAATCATGCCCCTACCGGTCAGTCGGACACCACTCCGGGGCCCCGCCGGGGGGACGTGTCCCGGTGGCCGGAGCCCTCCGGGCGCCTCCGCCGGGGCCCGCCGGGCGTCACTGCCGGGGCCCTTCGGCGCCTCCCGGGGGGCGTTCCGGGGCGCCTCAGCCGGGTTGTCCCGACCGGCCCTGGTGACCGGAGCCGGAGCCGGGGTTGGGGTCGGGGTCGAGGTCGGGGTCGTGTTCCCCGCCGGCCGTCGGGCGGGCCGGCTCGCCGACCCTCGCCCGCCAGGCCGGATCGTCCTCCTGGTAGACGTCCGGGATGCCGTCCCCGTCCACGTCCCGGTCCTCTTCCTCGCACAGCTCGCGGTAGTGCCGGTTGCGCAGCTTCAGCAGGACCGTGGCGACCGCCGCGGCGAGCACCGAACCGACCAGTACGGCCGTCTTGGCCCGGGCGGCGAGCGCCGGGTCGTTCGGGAAGGCCAGTTCACTGATCAGCAGCGAGACGGTGAAACCTATGCCCGCGAGCACCGAGACCGCGACCATGTCGGCCCACTTGAGCCGCGGGTTCAGCTCGGCCCTGGTGAACCGGGCGGTCAGCCAGGCGCCGCCGAACACGCCCACCGACTTGCCGACCAGCAGGCCGATCACGATGCCGATCGGGGCGGCCTGGGTGAACACCTCGCGCAGCTTCGGACCGGAGATCGCCACCCCGGCCGAGAACAGCGCGAACAGCGGGACGGCCAGGCCGGCCGAGAACGGGCGGACCAGGTGCTCGATGTGCTCGCCGGGGGAGTGCTGCTCGTCGCCCTCCCGGTGGCAGCGCAGCATCAGGCCCATCGCGACGCCCGCCACCGTGGCGTGGATGCCGCTCTCGTGCATCAGCGCCCAGGTCACGACGGCCAGCGGGACGAAGAGGTACCAGCCGTGGATGCCGCGCCGGTGCAGGAACCAGAACAGCACCAGCCCGGCGAAGGCGAGGCCGAGCGCCCAGAACTTGATGCCGTGGCTGTAGAAGATCGCGATGATCAGGATCGCGATCAGGTCGTCGACCACCGCCAGGGTGAGCAGGAAGGCACGCAGCGGGGACGGCAGGTGGCTGCCGACCACGGCCAGCACACCGAGCGCGAAGGCGATGTCGGTGGCGGTCGGGATCGCCCAGCCACCGAGGTGCCCGCCGCTGCCCGAGTTCACCAGGGCGAAGAGGATCGCGGGCAGCGCCACCCCGCAGACGGCGGCGACCACGGGCAGCAACGCGGCACTGGGCGTGCGCAGCTCACCCGCGACGAACTCGCGCTTGAGCTCGATCCCGGCGACGAAGAAGAAGACCGTCAGCAGGCCGTCCTTGGCCCAGGTGGCCAGGGAGAGGTCGAGGTGGAGCGGGGTGGAGGGGCCGATGGTGTAGTCGAGCACGCTCTGGTAGGCGTGCGGCCAGACATTGGCCCAGATCAGCGCGATGACGGCGGCGCCCAGCAGCAGCATGCCGCCGACCGTCTCGGTACGCAGGGCGTCGGTGATGAAGGTGCGCTCGGGCAGTGACAGCCGGCCGAGGAGTTGCCGGCGGCGGGTCGTCGGCTCGTGGACGGGCGGCTGATCGGTCACGTGGGACCTCCTGGGGCTGGGAGCGGCAACGGATGCACGGGTGGTGCAGTTGCCGACCAGACTTCCCGGCGCGCCCTGTGACGCCCACGATTCCCGTCAAGGGCCTTGATGCGTCCTTAATAGTCTAGCGGGACGTTCGGGTGACATCCGGATTGTCTTATCCAAGGACTTAAGCCCTGCAGGCTGGTTCTGCACTCCGGAGGAGCAGAGCGAGGCACCCGAGCGGCGGCCCGGCACTCGAGCGGCGGCCCGGAACCCGGATGGTGCTGACGAGACGGCTGTGCCCCGGGCGGTGGTCGCCGCCCGGGGCACAGCCGTCGTCTCAGTGGGGCTCAGCCGTCACCGGCTCGGTGGTTTCAGCCGTTGCCGTTGTCCGAGGACGGCAGCTGGGCCTGGATCTGGCTCATCACCGTGCTGTCGGCCAGGGTGGTGGTGTCGCCGACCTCGCGGCCCTCGGCGATGTCGCGCAGCAGGCGGCGCATGATCTTGCCGGAGCGGGTCTTCGGCAGCTCGCCGACCACCTTGATCTGCTTCGGCTTGGCGATCGGGCCGAGCGTGCGGCCGACGTGCGCCCGCAGCTCCTCGACCAGCTCGGGGCTCTCGGTGACGCCGCCGCGCAGGATCACGAAGGCGACGATGGCCTGGCCGGTGGTGGCGTCGGTTGCGCCGACCACGGCGGACTCGGCCACGGACGGGTGGCTGACCAGGGCCGACTCGACCTCGGTGGTGGAGATGTTGTGGCCCGAGACGAGCATGACGTCGTCCACCCGGCCGAGCAGCCAGATGTCCCCGTCCTCGTCCTTCTTGGCGCCGTCACCGGCGAAGTAGCGGCCCTCGAAGCGCGACCAGTAGGTGTCGACGTAACGCTGGTCGTCGCCCCAGATGGTGCGGAGCATGGACGGCCACGGCTCGGTGAGCACCAGGTAGCCGCCGGAGCCGTTCGGCACCTCGACGGCGTTGTCGTCCACCACGGTGGCCGCGATGCCCGGCAGGGCGCGCTGGGCCGAGCCCGGCTTGGTCTCGGTGACGCCCGGCAGCGGGCTGATCATGATGGCGCCGGTCTCGGTCTGCCACCAGGTGTCCACGATCGGGGCCTTGCCGGCGCCGATGTGCTCGCGGTACCAGATCCAGGCCTCGGGGTTGATCGGCTCGCCGACGCTGCCCAGCACCCGCAGCGAGGACAGGTCGAACTTCGCGGGGATGTCGCCGCCCCACTTCATGAAGGTGCGGATCGCGGTCGGCGCGGTGTAGAGGATGGTCACGCCGTACTTCTGGACGATCTCCCAGAACCGGCCCTGGTGCGGGGTGTCCGGGGTGCCTTCGTAGATGACCTGGGTGGCGCCGTTGGAGAGCGGGCCGTAGACGATGTACGAGTGGCCGGTGACCCAGCCGATGTCGGCGGTGCACCAGTAGACGTCGGTCTCCGGCTTGAGGTCGAAGACCGCGTGGTGGGTGTAGCTGACCTGGGTGAGGTAGCCGCCCGAGGTGTGCAGGATGCCCTTGGGCTTACCGGTGGTGCCCGAGGTGTAGAGGATGAACAGCGGGTGCTCGGCGTCGTGCGCCTCGGGGGTGTGCTCGGTGGACTGGCGCGCGGTGATCTCGTGCCACCAGACGTCGCGGCCCTCGGTCCACGGGATGTCCTGCCCGGTGCGGCGGACCACCAGGACGTGCTCGACGCCGTCGACCTTGGTGAGCGCCTCGTCGATGGCCGGCTTGAGGGCGGAGGGCTTGCCGCGGCGGTAGCCGCCGTCGGCGGTGATGACGAGCTTGGCCTGGGCGTCCTGGATGCGGGAGGCGACGGCGTCGGAGGAGAAGCCGCCGAAGACCACCGAGTGGGTGGCGCCGATCCGGGCGCAGGCGAGCATCGCGACGACCGCCTCGGCGATCATCGGCAGGTAGACGGCGACCCGGTCGCCCTTGCGGACACCGAGCTCCAGCAGCGCGTTGGCGGCCTGCGAGACCTCGTCCTTGAGCTGGGCGTAGGTGATCGAGCGGCCGTCGCCGGGCTCGCCCTCGAAGTGGATGGCGACCCGGTCGCCCAGGCCGTTCTCCACGTGGCGGTCGACGCAGTTGTACGCGACATTGAGCTTGCCGTCGGCGAACCACTTGGCGAAGGGAGGGTTGGACCAGTCGAGGGTCTCGGTCGGCTCGACGGCCCAGGTGAGGCGACGGGCCTGCTCGGCCCAGAATCCCAGACGGTCCTCGGAGGCCTGCGCGTACGCGGCCGCGGTGACGTTGGCGGCTGCGGCGAGCTCTGCCGGCGGGGCGAAGCGCCGCTCCTCCTTGAGCAGGTTGGCCAGGCTCTCGTTGCTCAACGCGCACTCCTCATCGAGTCATGATCGGGGGCGATCCCGTGCGTGGGGATTGTCCCGTGTGTCCCAGCGCACAGCTCACCAGGCGAACGGGGCAGTTGACAAGAGGCTCCTGGGAATTGGTGTAGACCTTTGACCGGCAGTCGTCCTGCCTCGCGCATGGTTCGCCGCGGAGGACCGCAAGACCGTGCGAGGGTCGGTGGGCCCGCGCCCCGGCCCGCCCGGCGGGGACGCGGGCCCGGCTCTCAGGCGGCCAGCCCGGGGCCCTCCTCGCCGCCCTCGACCGGAACGCGATCATCCACATTCACCCGTTCGGCCGATGCTGTGTTCGGTCGGACATCGGGGCCGGTTCCGATGGGGTCCTCGGTGTGGCGTTCGATTCCGGTCGTGCGCTTCCCGGCGCGGGCCTCGACCGGGCTGAACGTCCCGGCGGCCCGGTCCAGGACGTAGGCCTGGGCCGTCGCGAAGTCGAAGTACATCCCGACCAGCCGCAGGGTGCCCTCCTCGACGCGGCGTTCCACCGCCGGGTTCGCCATCAACTGGTCCAGCTGCTGGACCACGTTGGTGATGCAGAGCTGCTCCACGACGTCCACCGCGGGCCGGGCGGCGAACTCCGCCGGGACCCGCCGGAGCCGGTCCAGCGAGCCGCGGCCGTTGCGCAGCCAGCGGGCCAGTGGGGTCGGCGGCCCGGGGTGCTCGTGCACGCCGTCCAGCAGGGCCTTCATCGCGCCGCAGCCGGAGTGGCCGCAGACCGTGATCGAGCGCACCTCCAGCACCTCGACCGCGTACTGCACCGCGGCGGCCACCGAGTCGTCCGCCGCTCCGGGTTCGTGCGGGGCCGGCACCAGGTTGCCCACGTTGCGCACGGTGAACAGGTCGCCTGGACCGCTGTTGGTGATCATGCTGGTGACCATCCGGGAGTCCGCGCAGGTCAGGAAGAGCTGGGAGGGCGTCTGTCCCTCCCGTGCCAGCCGGGCGAGCTCCGGCCGGATCAGCGGGGCGGTGTGCAGCTGGAACACCCGGACGCCGTCCAGCAGCCGGCCGTGCGGGTCCTCCTGCTGCTCGATGCAGTGGTGGCCGACCCAGGGCGTCCAGGCCCGGCAGCGGTGCGGGCCCGGTGAACTGCCCGCGCGCACGGTGCCGTCCGGGTCGAGCACCTCGTCGTCCTGTCGCCGCGTCACCATCGAGACCCGGCCGCCCGCGTTCTGGTGCCCTGCCCGCCAGGTGTGCAGCGTCTCGTACGCGGCGTGGTCCAGGAAGGAACCGTCGTGGATCATGGTGACCTCGGCCCCGGCCGGGATGCCGGCCAGCGCCCGGCTGAGCCGGGGCACGGTGGTGAAGGTGAGCGGGCCGTGCGTCTGGACGGTGACCGTGCCGTCGGGGCCGGTCCCGACGTCCACGTGGGCGCGGGTCAGCCGGTAGAGGGCGAGCAGTATGGCGGTGCCGGCGCCGATCGCGACGCCCCACAGCACGCCGCCGGCCACCACGCCGAGCACGGTGATCAGGTAGACGGGGAACTCGCGGTGCCGGTGCACCTTGCGGATGTGCGCGAAGCTCACCATCTGCAGTCCGACCACCAGCACCAGCGCGGCGAGCGCGGCCAGCGGGATCCGGCGCAGCCCGCCGGTCAGCGCCAGTGCGGCGGTCAGCACCCAGACGCCGTGCAGCACCGAGGCCCACCTGGTCCGGCCGCCGGCCCGAACGTTGGCGGTGCTGCGGACCGCGCCCCCGGCGACCGGCAGCCCGCCAACCAGTCCGCTCACCAGGTTGGCGAGGCCCTGGCCGCGCAGTTCGCGGTCGAGGTCGCCGGTGCGGCGGGACATCCGGTCGATCGCGACGGCGGACAGCAGCGACTCCACGCTGGCGACGGCGGTGACGGTGAGGACGGCGGCGAGCAGTCCGAGGACCGGGCCGTGCGGCAGCGCGGGCAGGAGCGTCTGCGGCCGCCAGACGGGCAGTTCGATGTGGGCGAGCCGCAGGTCCAGGGCGAACACGAGGGCGGTGGCCAGCGCGACACCGGCCAGAGGGCCGGGCACCTTGGCCAGCCGGGCGCCGAACTCGCCCGCGCGGCACGGCAGTCGGCCGAGCCGGGGCCAGCCGACCAGGACGGCCACGGTCACCGCGCCGGCCAGCAGCGCGGGTGGGTGCGCGCCGGCCAACTGCCCCGGCAGGGTGAGGACGTCGGCGATCGCGGAGCTCTGCGGCGAGCCGCCGAGGACGACGTGCAGCTGTGCGATGGCGATGGTGATTCCGACTCCGGCCAGCATGCCGTGCACGATCGCGGGCGAGACGGCGAGTGCGGTGCGGGCCACCCGGCGTGCGCCGAGCAGGAGTTGGATCAGGCCGGCGGCGACGGTGATGGCACAGGTGGCCTGCCAGCCGTACTGGGCGATCAGTCCGGCGGTGATCACCGTCAGCGCCGCCGAGGGGCCGCTGACCTGGAGCGGTGTGCCGCCGAACAGCCCGACCACAATCCCGCCCACGGCCGCGGCGGCCAGACCGGCGGTGAGTGGGGCGCCGGTGGCGAGAGCGATGCCGAGGGAGAACGGCACGGCGATCAGGGAGACCACGAGGGACGCGGAGAGGTCGTGCGCCCACCGGGTCCGGGGGCCCGGGCCCGGCGGCGCGTGGTCGGTGGTGTCGGAGGCGGTGGGGGCGCTGGAGATGTCGAGGGTCATGGTCTTCCCGTCTGTCCGGGGGAACGAACGCAGTCAGGTCCGGCGGTGAATCCGGGGTGGGGCTCCGGGGCGGATCGGCTGTCGTGGGTCGCGACGGTGTGGCGGGATGGCGTGGGCGCGGCGGGGGAGTGCGGGTGTCACCGGCCGGCGTTGACCATCAGGCCCGCCAGGGCTCCGGGCGAGGTGCGGGACGTCTCACCGGGGGCCGCCGAGCGAACCATCAAGACTCGGTAAACCGAGGGTAATGAAAGCTTTGCACAGCGTGGTTCCGGGAGGGAAGCGGAAAACTCCCTGATTCACCCCATTGGGTGGTGGTCGAACGGTCGGGAATCTGCTGGTCGCAGCGGCTGGGGCGGGGCCGGCGGCCGGGGTGGTCCGGCCGGGGGGTGGAACGCCGAACGGGCCGCGGCCTCCCCGGGGTGGGGGGAGGCCGCGGCCCGTTCGGCTGCGGTGGTGCGGGTCAGACGTGGGCGCCCGCCGGGGCCGTGCGCTCGCCGTCGTCCGCGAACCTGCCCAGGACGAAGTCCTCGTCCACCTGGGTCGCGAGGTCGATGCCGACCTTGGCGTTGGCCCAGCTCTCCGCGTTGCGGCGGTGGAAGAGCGCCGCCTGCTCGGTGTAGCGGCGCGCGTCCCGCCGCCCGTACGCCGCGTCGGCCTCGATCCGCAGCTCCTCCAGCACCGCCCGGTTGGCCGGCTCCAGGGACTTCAGCGGCGGTTCGGCGCCCTGCTCCAGGCGGCGCACCCAGTCCGACTGCCCGAAGGTGATGAGCAGGTCGTCGCCGACCTCGCGGCGCAGGAAGGCCAGGTCGTCCGGGCCCTGCACCTTGTTGCCGACCACCCGCAGCTGCACGCCGAAGTCGCGGGCGTAGTCCCGGTACTGGCGGTAGACGGAGACGCCCTTGCGGGTCGGCTCGGCGACCAGGAAGGTCAGGTCGAAGCGGGTGAACAGACCGGAGGCGAAGGAGTCCGAGCCGGCGGTCATGTCGGTCACCAGGTACTCGCCCGGCCCGTCCAGCAGATGGTTGAGCAGCAGCTCCACCGCGCCGACCTTGGAGTGGTAGCAGGCCACCCCGAGGTCCTCCTCGGCGAATGCGCCGGTCGCCAGCAGCCGGACCGAGCCCTCGTCCAGTGCGATCGGGCGGGCGCAGGAGGCGTAGACCGGGTTCTCCTCGACGATCCGCAGCAGTCGCGAACCGCGGCCGGGCGGCGTGGTTTTGATCATCTCGTCGGAGGAGCGGATCAGCGGGTTGCTGCCGCGCAGGTACTCCTTGATCTCCGGCAGGTGTCCGCCCAGCGAGGGCAGCTCGGCGGACTGAGCGTCCGTCAGCCCCAGGGCCGGGCCCAGGTGCTGGTTGATGTCGGCGTCCACGGCGATGACCGGTCGGCCCATGGCGGCCAGGTGGCGGATGAACAGTGCGGACAGCGTGGTCTTCCCACTGCCGCCCTTGCCGACGAAGGCGATCTTCATCTGGGGACTCCGGCTCTCGCTCAGGGCCCTCGCTGCGGGCCGCCTGTCCAGGGGTCGCGCACGACGCGTTCCCTAGTTGGAAATCGTTATCGTCTCCGATAGCGGCCATGCTAGCCGTGGTTTGGGTTTCGCCGGGAGAGGGAAGTGAGGATTGCCTCTAATGGGTGATGCGGGGTTGCTGTTCCGGGAGGGGTGCCTCGTTCATTACTCTCGGGTAGGTGAGCACTGGAACTGATCCCCTCGCCCCACTGGCCCAGCTTCCCGGGGTGCCCGACGCGGTGGCCGAGGTGCGCAAGGCCGTCGACCGGCTCTACGGCCACCGGGTGATGCGCCGCCGCGCGGCCGAGGTCACCTCCGAGTCCGCGCTGCGCGGCGCCCGCGCGTCGGCCGCCCTGGCAGGGGCCGACTGGCCACTGGAGGAGGTCCGCCGCCGCAGCGACTTCGGCGCGGATCCCGAGGCCCGCACGGTCGGCGCGGCCCTGCGGATCGCCGCCGAGGCCGGTCAGCTGCTCAGCATCTGGCGGCACTCGCCGCTCCAGGTGCTGGCTCGGCTGCACCTGCTCGCGGTCGGCGACGGCGATCCGGCCGCCGGTCGCCCGCGGCGGGCCGGGGAGGGCGCCGATGAGCTGTTCCCGCTGGAGCTGAAGCCGGTGGAGAGCGTCGAGGTCGACACCGTGGGCGGGCCGCTGCCCGTGCTGCCGCCCGCTCCGGGCGCGGAGGAGGTCGCGGCCCGGCTCGACCAGCTCTCCCGGCTGCTGGTGGCCCGCGCGGAGGGGCAGGGCGTGGGCACGCCGGCCCTCGTCGTGGCCTCGGTGGTGCACGGCGAACTGCTCGCGCTGCGGCCGTTCGGCGCCCACAACGGGGTGATCGCGCGGGCCGCCCAGCGGATCGTGCTGATCGCCGAGGGTCTCGACCCGAAGTCGATCTGCCCGGCCGAGGTCGGCCTGGCGGAGCTCGGCACGGCCGCCTACCGCCGGGCCCTGGCCGGCTACCTGGCGGGCACCCCCGAGGGGATGGCGGCCTGGATCGCGCACTGCGGCCGGGCGCTGCGGCTCGGCGTGCGGGAGAGCACGGCGGTCTGCGAGGCGATGCAGCGCGGGATGGTCTGAGCGGCCGGACCAGGGCGGCGCGCGGACACGAAGATGCGGCGGCACCTGATCCTGCTGGGTGCCGCCGCTGGTGCAGATACCGGGTGACCATGCATGCACCGGAAGTGCCGATCAGACGGGGATCCTGCCCGTTCGTCTGGTCCGGCGGCCCGACAGCGGGTCGGCTGCATGTGGGTGCCCGGTTATCTGTACGTGCGGTCCGTGGGCCTGAACTGCGTTGTCGGTTTGACCTCTTAGGTCCTGACCGGGTCTCGCGGGCCGTGCTTCATTTGTATCGCGTTTCGGGCGAAAGGGGAACCCGAAACGAGAAGTCCATCACGATTGCCCGTTTTGTCCAAGGATTGCCCGGCCAAGTGGCCTCAGGCGACGGGACGCCGCCGGTGGGCCAGGTACCAGATCACCCCGGCGGTCACCGCGGCCGTCCCGACCGCCACGGCGGTCAGCACCGAGCCGCTCGGAGCGGAGAACTCGGGCAGCCGGCGCCGCAGTTCCACCGGCTTGTCGAAGACCAGCACCGGCCACTCCCGGGCCTGCGCCTCCTTCCGCAGCGCGCGGTCGGGGTTGACGGCCGACGGGTGACCGACCGCCTCCAGCAGTGGCAGGTCGGTGGAGGAGTCGCTGTAGGCGTAGGACGCGGCCAGGTCGTAGCCCTCGGTCGCGGCCAACTCCCGGATGGCGGCGGCCTTGTTCTCGGCGTAGGCGTAGTACTCGATCTCGCCGGTGTAGCAGCCCTCCTCGACCTTGAGCCGGGTGGCGATCACGTGGTCCGCGCCGAGCAGCCGGCCGATCGGCTCGACCACCTCGGAGCCGGAGCTGCTGACGATCACCACGTCCCGGCCGGCCGCGTGGTGCTGCTCGATCAGCGAGGCCGCCTCGTCGTAGATGATCGGGTCGATCAGGTTGTGCAGGGTTTCCGCGACGATCTCGCGCACCTGCTGGACGTTCCAGCCCCGGGTGAGCGCGGAGAGGTACTCGCGCATCTTCTCCATCTGGTCGTGGTCCGCGCCGCCGACCAGGAAGACGAACTGGGCGTACGCACTGCGCAGTACGGCCCGACGGTTGATCAGGCCGCCCTGGTAGAACGGGCGGCTGAAGGCCAGCGCGCTCGACTTGGCGATGATGGTCTTGTCGAGGTCGAAGAAGGCCGCCGTGCGCAGCCCGCCGGGTCGGGGGCGAACGGGCGGGCGGAGCTCTTCGGGCCCGGTCGTGTCGCCCTGGGACTCGTCGGCGTGGTCGTCGGCGTTCTCGGTGGTGTCCACGGGAACCGAGGATAGAGGCAGCCGCAAAACACCCCGCCATTCGGCGTACTCGTGGGCGTGCGGGTTTGTGTTTCTGGCCGCTCGGGTACACCATGGAAGTCACGGATCGTTCGCGACCGTGCTAACCCGGTCCGGCTCCTCCCCCCCCGAGCCGGGCTGTGGATAGACGACCCCCGCTCTCCCCCCCGGCGGGGGTCGTCGCACGTCCGGGGCCATTTTCGGGGCTTGAACGCCCCTCGCGGCGCATTCGGCGCCGGCGCGCCGGCGGCTTACAGGGGGTGTCGGCAGCTCGGACCGCCGATCGGCCTTCGTCACTCTGCGTAGCCATTTGCTCATGTCTGTCGAGGATCGAACGGCTGGTTCCGACCGGTGCTGCGGGCCCGTCCGGAAGCGGTGTCCGGAGTGTGGCGGGCGGCGGTCGGCGGTCGGCGGTCGGGAGGACGACGGAACGGGATGCGGCGGGCCCCGGTTCATCTCGGTGACCCCTTTCGTCAATTCTTCGCCGATTAGCCCCCCGCCCGGGTGAACGTTTTCATCCACAGCCCACGAGTTATCCACAGGCAATCGGAACCCGGATGACGGAATCCGGATCTCCCCCCACCGTGATGACCGGCGGCGGTCGCCGGGCAGGGCCTCATCCCTTCCTCCCTCGGAGGCCTGTCGGGCGGCCGTCCGCCGGAACCGTCCGACGTGCGCGGTCGGCCACCCCCGGTGGCCGGCGGCGCGGAGGGGAGAAACCATGTCGACGCCGATCGCCGACCACATCACCGCCGAGGGCCCCGCGGTCGCCGGGCCGCTCGTCGTCACCGAGGACGAGGGCCTGGCCGAGCACCTGCTGCGGATCTGCGCAGCGGCGGGCACCGAGCCGAGGCTGGTCCGGGGCGGCGCGCCGCCGACGCGGGACCTCTGGGAGGGGGCCTCGCTGGTCCTGGTCGGGGACGACCAGGCCGCCTGCTGCTCCGGGCTGGGCCGGCGCGGAGGGGTGCTGCTGCTCGGGCTGGACCTGGACGACCCCGGGGTGTGGGTCAGAGCCGTCCAACTCGGGGCCGAACACGTGCTGTTCCTGCCCGACGCCGAGGCCTGGCTGCTCGACCGGATCGCCGACGCGGCCGAGGGCGTCGGCTGCCCGGCGGTCACCGTCGCGGTGCTCGGCGGGTCCGGCGGGGCCGGAGCCTCGACGCTGGCCTGTGCGCTGGCGGTCACGGCCGCGCGGGCGGGCCGGCGGACGATGCTCCTGGACGGCGATCCGCTGGGCGGGGGCATCGACATCCTGCTCGGCGGTGAGCGGGTCAGCGGGTTGCGCTGGCCCGATCTGGCCGGCTCCCGGGGGCGGGTCAGCGGGGCCGAGCTGGCCCGGGCGCTGCCGGCGCTCAAACGGCTCTCCGCGCTGTCCTGCCTGTCCTGGGACCGCGGCGACACCCTGACGGTGCCGCCGGAGGCCATGCGCAGCGTGCTGGCCGCCTCCAGGCGGCGCGGCGGGCTGGTGGTGGTCGACGTGCCCCGTCACCTCGACGCGGCTGCCGGGCAGGCGCTGGAGCAGTCCGACCTGGCGCTGCTGGTGGTGTCGGCCGAACTGCGCGCGGTGGCCGCCGCGGACCGGGTCGCGGCGGCGGCCAGGATGCGGCTCGGGGACGTCCGGGCCGTGGTGCGGCCGGTGCGGGCCGGCGGGCTCCCGGCCCGGCAGATCGTCCGCGGGCTGCGGTTGCCGCTGGCGGGGGAGCTGGAGCCGGAGCCGGGCCTGGCCCAGGACGTCGTGAAGGGCGTCCCGCCCGGGAGCCGGGAGAACGGCCCGCTCGCGCGCTTCTGCGCGAGCTTCCTGAACGAGGTGCTGCCGCCGGTACCGGCGGTCGGAGGGGGTGTGTACTGATGGTCCGTCTGCGCAGAACGGTCCTTCGGAGCGGCTCGCCGGGCCCGGGCGACGGTGCGCGGGAGCACCGGCCGCTGCGGAGCGTGCCGCCGCCCGGCGGGCCGCCGGAGCCCGGGCACGGGCCCTGCCCGTACGGCCGGACGGCCCGCGAGCAGCGGGCGGCGGCCCTGGTGGACGCGGTCCGGCTGCGGCTGGCCGAGTCGGGGGCAGCCCCGACGGCCGGCTCGGTCGCGGCCGCGCTGCGGGCCACCCGCCCGCCGCTCGGCGGGGACGAGGTCCTGGACACCGTGCGCTCACTGCGCGCCGAACTGGTGGGTGCGGGCCCGCTGGACCGGTTGCTGGCGGCGCCCGACGTCACGGACGTCCTGGTGAACGGTCCGGACGAGGTGTGGGTCGACCGTGGCGGCGGCCTGCAGCGAGCCACCGGAATCCGCTTCGCCGACGCCGAGGCGGTGCGGCGGCTGGCCCACCGGCTGGCCACCGCGGCAGGCCGGCGGTTGGACGACGCCCGCCCGTGGGTGGACGCCCGGCTGCCGGACGGCACCCGGCTGCACGCCGTGCTTCCGCCGATCGCGGCCGGCTGCACGCACATCTCGCTGCGGGTCTGCCGTCCCCGGCCGTTCACGCTCGACGAGTTGGTGGCGGGCGGGTCGCTGCCACCGGAGGGTGCGGAACTGCTCGCGGGCATCGTGCGGGCCCGGCTGTCGCTGCTCGTGTCCGGCGGGACGGGCTCGGGGAAGACCACGCTCCTGTCGGCCCTGCTCGGCCTGGTCGGGCCGGACGAGCGGATCGTGGTCGCCGAGGACTCCGCCGAGCTGCAACCGGACCACCCGCACGTGGTCCGGTTGCAGAGCCGGCCGCCCAACCAGGAGGGGCTGGGCGAGCTCACCCTGCGGGACCTCGTCCGCCAGGCACTGCGGATGCGCCCGGACCGGCTGGTGATCGGCGAGGTCCGCGGGGCCGAGGTGTCGGACCTGCTGGCCGCGCTGAACACCGGGCACGAGGGAGGCTGCGGCACGGTCCACGCCAACACGGCGGCGGACGTGCCGGTGCGGCTGGAGGCACTGGGCTCGCTCGCCGGTCTCGACCGGCCGGCGCTCCACAGCCAACTGCGGGCCGCGCTCGACGTGGTGGTGCACCTGGTCCGCGATCCGGCCTCGGGGCGGCGCAGGGTGGCGGAGATCCACACGCTGACCGCGGCCGGCGACGGGTCGGCCGTGACCACACCCGCGGTGGCCTTCCCGGCATCCGGCGGCTTGCGTCCCGGCACGGGCTGGGAGCGGCTGGTCGGACTGCTGGCGGCACGCGGGGTGTCGCTCGGATCGGGGCGGTCGTGATCGCGGTGACGGTGGCCGGGTCGGCGGGTGCGGACGTGCGGGTCGTGGAACTCGCCTTCGCCCTACTGCTGAGCGGGTGTGCCGCGGGCGCCGTCGTGCTGCTCGGCGGCGCGGTCCGGAAAGACCGACGACAACGGAGGTGAACGACATGGCGCAGAGTCAACTCGCGCTCTGCTGGACGGCGGTGCTGTGCCTGGTGGCCGTCGCCGCGTGGCGCGCGGTGCAGGAGCAGTTGCCGGGCGGGCGGCGCTCCAGGCTGGTGCTGGCGGGTAACGGGCCTCCCGTGCGGGTGGCGGGCCCGGAGATCGCGGTGTCGGCCCGGGGCCGGATGCCGGAGTTCCTGGCGCCCGAACTGCTGCTCCTGCCAATGGGATTGGCTGCCGGGAAGGCCGCGGAGTCGCCGGTGCCGGTGCTCGCGGCCGCCCTGGCCGTCCTGCCGCTGCGCAGGTGGCGGCTGCGGCGACGCCTGGCGGCGGAGGCCCGACACCGGGCCGCGGCCGTGGTGGACCTCTGCGCCGGCCTGGCGGGGGAGTTGCGCGGCGGGGCGACGCCGGAGCAGGCGCTGCACCTGGTCACCGCGCGGCTCGCTGCCGACCCGGAGGGGCTGCGCAGGCTCGGTGAGGAGCCGGCGGCCCGACTGGCGGCAGGCCGCTACGGCGGGGACGTGCCCGCGGCGCTGCACCTGCTGGCCGAACTGCCGGGCGGCAGTGGAGCCGCGGCCGTCGCGGCCTGCTGGCGGGTGGCCGCGGACAGCGGGTCGGGGCTGGCGGCCGCGCTGGACCGGGTCGCGGAGGCGCTGCGCGGCGAGCGGGCGCTCGCGGAGGAGATCGCCGGGGAACTGGCCGGGCCGCGTACGACGATCGCCGTCCTGGCCGCGCTGCCGGGCGTCGGGCTGCTCCTCGGTGCGGCGCTCGGGGCCCGCCCGTTGGAGGTCCTGCTGCACACGCCGGCCGGACTGGGCTGCCTCGTGGCGGGCGCGGTCCTGGAGGGGCTGGGCGTGCTCTGGACGGCGCGCATCGTCCGGGCGGCGGCCCACGGCGCCCTGGAGGTGCCTCCGGGACGGGGCGAGCGGCGTCGGGCCCCCGGCCGTGCGGTGCCCGATCTTCGGGTGGGCGAGCGGAACTGCGGGCTGTCACGGGTGCGGGCACGGGCGCTCGGGGTGGGAACGGGGGCGAGGTGATGCGGGGCATGGAGTGGGCGGCGGTCGCCCTCCCGGCGGTTGCGGCCGCGGTGGTGTGGACGTCGGTGCGTGGCCGGGCGAGGCGCCGACGGGCGTTCCCCCGGGCGGTGGCCCGGAGGAGGAAGGGGGCGGGGAAGCGAACAGGGCTGACGCCCTTGGGCGTTGGGCGTCGACGACGGGTGGTGACGGCGGCTGCCGCAGGGCTCGCGGCGGTGGTGCTGCTCGGCGGCGGGGCCGGACTGACCGTCGGGGCGCTGCTGGCGCTGGGCGTCCACCGGTGGTCGGCCCGGGCACGGTCGCCGGTCGATCGCCGGGCGGCCCGCGAGGAGCAGCTGCTGACCAGGCAACTCCCGCTGAGCGCCGAACTGTTGGCGGCATGCCTCGGCTCGGCAGCGCTGCCCTCGGAGGCCGTGTCGGCGGTGGGCCGGAGCGTGGGTGCGCCGCTGGGTCCGCGGCTGGTGGCGATCGGGGCCGAACTGGCCCTGGGCGCACCGCCGGAGCTGTGCTGGCGCCGACTGGGCGAGCACCACCCGTCGCTGGCGCCGCTGGCGCGCTGTCTGGAGCGCAGCAGCCTCGGTGGCGTCCCCGCCGCCGGCCCGCTGATCGGGCTGGCCCAGGGGCAGCGTACGGCGGCTGCCCGTGCGGCCCATGCCCGGGTCCGCCGGGCCGCGGTGCTGGCCACCGCGCCGCTGGGGCTCTGTTTCCTCCCGGCCTTCGCCCTGATCGGCGTGGTGCCGGTGGTCGTCGGCCTCACCAGCCGCTTCGCCCAGGCGATGTGAACAAGAGCCGTTTGCACGAACACCAACGGACATCGAGTGACAGGAGAGTTTCATGACCGCAGTGATCGCGATCGGGCCCGGTACCGGGCGTCCGCTCCGCTCGTCGGCCGGCGCGTGGCGGCGGAGGACCCGCCGGGCCGCCTGCCGGGTGCGCAGGGTGGCCCGGCTTCGGGGCCGTTCGGACGCCGGGATGACCACGGCCGAGTACGCCGTCGGGACGCTGGGCGCGTGCGCCCTCGCGGCCGGGCTGTACAAGGTGGTGACCAGCGAGGCCATCACCGGCGCGCTGACTGACATGCTGGTGCGGGCGCTCCATGCGGCCTAGGGTCTGCCGTCGACCTCCCGCCTGTGGGCCGCCTTCGGCCGGATGGTCCCAGGGCGCGAACGCACCGCGCGAGGTCGTCGCCGACCCCCGTCGGTCCCCGGCCCGCCGGCCGGGAGGTGACCTCACCTCCGCTGGGTGGGGCGCTCACCCCGGCGCCCCACCGCCTGCCCTCCGGGCGGGCGGTGGGGGCCTGGAGACAGGCCCTGGCCGGGCGGGGGAGCGCGGTGTCGCCCGGGCGTGGTCGCTGCTCCCGGGGCGGCGCGGCGACGCGGGCTTCGTGACGGCGGAGACGGCGGTGGTGCTGCCGGCGCTTCTCCTGCTCGCGGCGATGCTGATCTGGGGCGTGCTCGCTGCGGCCGCGCAGATCCGCTGCGTGGACGCCGCCCGGGTCGGCGCCAGGGCGGCCGCGCGCGGGGAGACGGACGCCGCCGGGATCGCCCGGGCGGCGGCCCCGCCGGGCGCACAGGTCCGGGTGGCCCTGGCGGCCGACACGGTGCGGGTCGACGTGGAGGCGCCGTGCGCGGGGCCGGGCAGACTCGGCGGGCTGCTCGCCGTCCGGCTCAGCGCGACGGCGGTGGCGGCGCGGGAGGACGTCCTGGTGGCGGTCACGGACGGAGGCGGTGGCCCATGGCCGTCCTGAGCGGGCTGCGGGCGACGGCGGAGCGGGCGGCGGGCGCCCGTGCGGCCCGAGCGGCCGCGGCGGGCGGACGAGGGCCGGACGCCGGTTCGGCGACGGTCTGGCTGCTCGCCCTGGCGATGCTGGGCACGGCGGTGTTCGCCGCGACGATCGCGGTCGGCTCGGTGGTCGCGGCCCGGCACCGGGCCGAGTCGGCCGCCGACCTCGCGGCCCTCGCCGCGGCGGACCGGCTGCTGCTGGACCCGGACGGCGGCTGCGCCCGGGCCGCCGGGATCGCCGCCGCACAGGGCGCCGGGCTGGTGTCCTGTGCGGTGGACCGGTCGGTGGACGCCGTCGAGGTGGTGGCCGAAGTGGGGGTCCGAGGGCTCCCGGCCCGACTGCCGGTCGGCCCGGCGCGGGCAAGGGCCCGAGCCGGGCCGGCTCGGGCCCCGGTCACCGGTCCCGAGGGTGTCCCGGACGGCGGGCCGGGCGGAGGCCCGAGCACTGCGGCGGTGGCCTCATGAACCGGCCGGCGCTCCACCATCCGGTCCCGAGGTAGCCTCCCGCCCGGCCGACGTCTCCGGCCCGGCCGACGTCTCCGGCCCGTCCTGCGTCGGTCCGTCCTGCGTCGGTCCGTCCTGCGTCCCCGGTCCGTCCTGCGTGTCCGGCCTGTCCGGTGTCTCCTGCTCGTCCGGTGCCTCCCGCCCGTTCTGCTCGTCCGCAACCCCGGGCGCCCCGGCCAGCAGGATGTCCAGGAGCCGGACGGCGGCGGCCTTGTCCAGCGGGTCGTTCCCGTTGCCGCACTTGGGCGACTGGACGCAGGAGGGGCAGCCGCGCTCGCACTCGCAGGAGGCGATCGCCGTCCGGGTGGCCGTCAGCCACTGGACCGCCCGCTGGAAGCCGCGTTCGGCGAAGCCGGCCCCGCCCGGGTGGCCGTCGTACACGAACACGGTCGGCAGGCCGGTGTCGGGGTGCAGCGGGACGGAGACGCCGCCGATGTCCCACCGGTCGCAGGTGGCGAACAGCGGCAGCAGCCCGATCGAGGCGTGCTCGGCTGCGTGGGCTGCGCCGGGCAGCTGGTCGAGCGGGATGTCCGCGTCGAGCAGCTGGTCCTCGGTGACGGTCCACCAGACCGCGCGGGTGCGCAGTGTGCGGGGCGGCAGGTCGAGTTTGGTCTCGCCCATGATCTCCCCGGTGGAGATCCGCTTGCGGAGGTAGCCGACCACCTGGTTGACCACCTCCACCGAGCCGAAGCTGAGCCGGCCCTCGCCCCAGTCCACGGTGGTGTCGGTGTCGAGGACGGAGATGGAGGTGATGTCGCGGGCGGCCGTGGTGTACGGCGGGTCGGCCGGTTCGACCAGGGCGACGGAGTTGTCCAGGTCGAACTCCCGGACGAGGTAGGTGCGGCCCTGGTGCAGGTGGACGGCCCCGGTGTGGACGGTGGTGTGCGCGGCCGCGGCGTCCACCGTGCCGAGCAGTCGGCCGGTGTCGGCCTCGACGATCTGCACCGGGCTGCCGCCGCTGCCGCGCAGGTCCACCGCGTCGGCCGCGCGCTCGCGACGGGTCCAGTACCAGGAGCCGTCGCTGCGCCGGCGCAGCAGGCCGCGCCGCTCCAGGACTGGCAGCAGCGGCGCGGTGGACGGCCCGAACAGCTCCAGGTCGGCATCGGTGAGCGGGAGTTCGGCGGCGGCCGCGCACAGGTGCGGGGCGAGCACGTGCGGGTTGTCGGGGTCGAGCACGGTGGCCTCGACGGGGGCCGCGAACAGCGCCTCCGGGTGGTGCACCAGGTAGGTGTCCAACGGGTTGTCCCGGGCGATCAGGACGGCCAGCGCGCCCTGCGCCTCCCGGCCCGCCCGGCCCGCCTGCTGCCAGAGCGAGGCCCGGGTGCCGGGATAGCCGGCCATCAGGACGGCGTCGAGGCCGGAGATGTCGACGCCGAGTTCGAGAGCGGAGGTGGAGGCGAGGCCGAGCAGTCGACCGGTGTGCAAGTCGCGCTCCAGGGCCCGGCGTTCGTCGGCGAGGTAGCCGCCGCGGTAGGCGGCCACCCGTCCGGCGAGCGGGCGGTCGAGCTGGTCCTGGGCCTGGAGCGCGACGAGCTCGGCGGCGCGCCGGGAACGGACGAAGACGACGGTGCGGGTCTCCCGCTCGACCAGGTCGGTGAGCAGGTGCGCGGCCTCGGCGGTCGCGGTGCGGCGCACGGGCGCGCCGTGCTCGCCGACGTTCTCGGTCAGCGGCGGCTCCCAGAGGCCGAAGACCATCGGCCCGCGCGGCGAGGCGTCCTCGGTGACGGCCACGGCCGGCAGGCCGGTCAGCCGCCGGGCGGTCGCGGCCGGGTCGGCGGTGGTGGCGGAGGCAAGCAGGAAGGTGGGTGACGAACCGTACCGGGCGCAGACGCGGCGCAGCCGCCGCAGCACCTGGGCGACGTGCGAGCCGAACACGCCCCGGTAGCTGTGGCACTCGTCGACGACCACGTAGCGCAGCGCCTTGAGGAAGGAGGACCAGCGGGCGTGGCCGGGCAGGATGCCCCGGTGCAGCATGTCCGGGTTGGTGAGCACGTAGGAGGCGTACTGGCGGACCCACTCGCGCTCCTCGGGCGGGGTGTCGCCGTCGTACAGGGCGGCGCGGACCCTCGGTGGGGCGAGTTCGGCGGCCCGGCGGCGCTGGTCGGCGGCGAGCGCCTTGGTCGGGGCCAGGTAGAGCGCGGTGGCGCCGCGGCCGTTGCGGGCCTCGGTGCCGTCCAGCAGGTCGCTGAGCACCGGGGCCAGATAGCCCAGCGACTTGCCCGAGGCGGTGCCTGTGGCGATCACCACAGTCTGGCCGCTTTTGGCCAGATTCATCGCTTCTGCCTGGTGCGCCCACGGCTGTTCCACCCCGACGGCGCGCGCGGCGGCCACGACCTCCGGACGGATCGAGTCGGGCCACGGTGAATAACGCGCGGCTCGGGCGGGAAGGTGCTCCGTATGGGTGAGCCGGTCGGACCGCCCTCGGCCGGTGGCCAGGGTCGTGAGCAGTGCCTCGGGCGGGCTGTGTCGGGGCGGCATGGGGACCCAGTGTGTCACCGGCGTGACGGAGAATCGTCGTAAGCCATCGTGCGGGCATGGTCGCAGGTGGTTGAATGTGGCCGTGACGGCCGAATGGCCGTGGGTCGCAGCGCTGAGGCTTGCCACGCGTTGGCTGGGCGCGCCCGGGGCTCGCGACCATGCGGTGGCGGCCGTCCGGCCGAGGATCGCACATGACGTAGCAAGGCAAGGTGCTGGAGGTTCCGTGGACCTGTCCCTGTCGACCCGTTCAGTCGGCGATCGTACGGTCGTCGAGGTTGGCGGCGAGATCGATGTGTACACCGCCCCGAAGCTGCGGGAGCAGCTGGTCGAGCTCGTCAACGACGGCAAGTACCACCTCGTCGTCGACATGGAGGGCGTTGACTTCCTCGACTCGACCGGCCTCGGTGTGCTGGTGGGCGGTCTGAAGCGGGTGCGCGCTCACGAGGGCTCGCTGCGCCTCGTCTGCAACCAGGAGCGCATCCTGAAGATCTTCCGCATCACCGGCCTGACCAAGGTCTTCCCGATTCACACCTCGGTGGACGACGCGGTCAACGCGACCGACTGACGCGGCCGGGCCGGCCCGCGCGGTCGGCCCCGCCCGTTCCTCGCGTCCGGGTGCCCGGGCCCGTGTGGCCCGGAGCGTCCTCGGGCGCCTCTGGGCCGGTTCCGCCGGCCCGCAGGGGCCGGACCTCCGGCCCCGGTCGGAGCACCCCGAGGGGGAGAGATGGCAACCGTCGAACTTCGATTCAGCGCGCTTCCCGAGCACGTGCGGACGGCCCGACTGGTCGCCGCGGCCGTCGCCAGACGGGCCGGGGTCGATGAGTCGGTGCTCGACGAGGTACGGCTCGCGGTCGGCGAGGCGTGCTCCCGCGCAGTCGGCCTGCACCAGCGCGGCGGCATCGGCGGCACGGTCCGGGTTGCGCTTACCGATCAGGAGAAGCGGTTCCTCATCGAGGTCGAGGACGAGGCCGGCCCCGCCGTCGTCCCGGCCTCCGGCGCCGCCGAGGGCGGCGAGCCGGACGAGGACACCCTGGGCCTCGCCGTGATCACCGGCCTGGTCGAGGACCTGGAGGTCACCAACGGCACGGACGGTGGCCTGATCCGGATGAGCTGGCCGGTCTCGATCGCCTCCGTCGCGGTCTGAGGCGTCTCTTCCGCGTTTGCGTACGCACCCGGAGGGCCGGCGTCCAGCCCCTGGTCGTGCGTTGACAGCATGTTGATCCCGGCGCTTCGCTGCTCCGGTGCGACCGGGTCCGATCACCGATCGGGCCTCGTTGCGGAAGAGGGCGTACAAGCGGACCGCGTCCTGTGGCCGACCGGGCAGACCACCGCCACATCAACGGCCACCCCCACATCGACGGCCACTCCCACCACCGAAGCGCTCCGGGCGGAGCCGCCGATCAGCTCGTCGGCCGGTACCCGGGGCGAGGAGGTCTGTTTCGGCACGCCCGCCGGCGTGCCGCGCGGGGACAGGGCCCGGCAGGTCGTGGAACCGGGCACGGTCGCCTTCCGGACCGACGGCGGCAGCCTCGTGCTGCCGTACGGTCCGATGCCGACCTCGTACGACGGCGAGTGCCGGCCGGCCAGTCCCTGCAACGCCCTGGGCGCGGTTGAACGGTGATGTGAACGGTGATGCCCGGGTGTTGCGGGCGGTCCGCGCCGGGAGGGGCGTCGAGGGGGCGGACGGCAGGGCGATCGGCAGGGCGGGCAGCGGGGCGGGGAACCGGGAACCAGGGGACGGACACCGGCCGTGTAGGTTCGACGACCGATGACGACCGAAACCGAAAGGCTCCTCCCGGTGAACAAGCGACTGCTGGCCGTACCCGCCCTCGGCGTGCTGCTCGCGTTCGGCGCCGTCGGCTGCGGCGGCGACGACAACAGCAAGCAGCTGGAGTCCTGGGCGTCGAACGTCTGTGGCGCGGCCAAGGACCCGATCGCCCAGGCGCAGACCGCGCTCGCCGACACCGGCCAGGTGAAGACCGGCGAGGCCCCGGCCGACCTCCAGAAGCGGCTCTCCACGGACATCGGGCGGCTGGCCAAGACCAACCAGGACATAGCGGCCGCCATCGACGCGGCCGGTGCGCCCAAGGTGAAGGACGGTGCGACCCTCCAGAAGGACACCGTCGACGAGCTGAAGAAGGCGGCCGACGGATACGTGGAGGTCCAGAAGAAGCTGGACGCGCTGCCCAACAACGACCAGGCCAAGTTCGCCGACGGGCTGCGCAGTGTGGCCGACCAGGTGCAGCAGCTGGCCTCGCTCTCCACCCAGGCACAGAGCAAGCTCCAGCGCGGTGACCTCGGCGCGGCGATGGCCAAGCAGGAGGGCTGCAAGCCGTCCCCGACCACCGCCCCGACCGGCGGTGCGACCGGTGGGGCGGGAGCCGGCGCGAGTGGCACTCCGGCCCCGGGCGGCGCGGGCACGACCCCGGCTCCCGGCGCCGCCGACACCCCGAGCGCCCCGGCCACGCCCCCGGTGCCCGGCGCGACCGACGGAGCGAGCCCGGCCGCCGCCGGCGCGACCACCGCTCCGGCCGCCCCGCCCACCACCCCGGCGAACCCCGCCCCCAGCGCGAGCTGAGCCCGGGCGGACCGAACGATCCGACGCGCCCGTCCCGGACACCGGCCCGGGCCGGTGGTGGGCGGCGCGTCGGCCCCAACGGACGGCGCGGTTCCGCGTGCCCTGCGGAGCCGCCGACCCCGAAGCCCGTACGCCGAGAGCCGTCTCCCGGAAGCCGTCGTACGCCGAGAGCCGGCGCGCCAGGGCCGCTGTCGAGCGACTCGGCGGCCCCGGCAGGGTGGCGCGCGGCGGCTTCCGGGGGCGTGCGGAGTGGTGCGGGCTTCCGTCCGATGGGCGCGGGGCGCAGCGGCGGCCGCGGGGTGGGCGGCGGGGGACAATGGCGGGGTGATCAGTAGCCCCGTTCTCGACCCGACCCGCCTCGCCAAGTTCCGCGAGGCGCTGCTCGACGCCTCGTTCACCGCCGACGGGTGCCTGGACCTGCTCGGGCCCACCGGCTATTCGGCGTTGGCCCGCAGCGAGGCGGTCCCGGCGCTGCGGGCGACCCGCGGTGGCAGCCCGCTGGAGACGCTGGTACGGCTGTTCCTGCTCCAGCAGCCGGTCCCGTACCGGGCGGCCGCCGCCGCGCTGCCGGTGGAGGACTGCCTGGCGGACGGCTGGCTGCGCTCCGACGGCGATCTGGTGCGCGCCACCGTCGACGTCCGGCCGTACGCCAACGAGGTGGCCGGGATGCCCAGTTCGGACGCCTGGGTGGTCTCCGACCTGGGCTGCGCCGTGGGCGGTGCGGGCGGTATCGGCTCCGGTGAGACCGCGCACGGGGTGGCTCGCAAGGACCTGGTGCTGGGGGTCGGCGGTGCCTCCACCACGCTGGCCAACATCACCGTGCGCCGCCCCGTCCGGGCCGCGCTGGACCTCGGTTCGGGCTCCGGCGTGCAGGCGCTGCACGCGGCCCGGCACGCCGGGACCGTCACCGCCACCGACCTCAACGCGCGCGCGCTGCGCTTCACCGAGCTGACCCTGGCGCTGTCGGGCTTCGACAACACCGAGGTGTCCGCCGGAAGCCTCTTCGAGCCGGTCGGGGAGCGGAAGTTCGACCTGATCGTCTCCAACCCGCCGTTCGTCATCTCGCCGGCCGGCCGGTTCACCTACCGCGACGGCGGCATGGCCGGCGACGACCTGTGCCGCAACCTGGTCCGCTCGGCCGCCGACCACCTGGAGCCCGGCGGCTACTGCCAGCTGCTCGCCAACTGGCAGCACGTCAAGGGCGAGGACTGGCACGAGCGGCTGGCCGGCTGGGTCGCGGGCACCGGCCTGGACGCCTGGATCGTCCAGCGCGAGGTCCAGGACGTGGCCCAGTACGCCGAGTTGTGGCTGCGTGACGGTGGTGACCACCGCGGCCCCGGCGGCGACTACCAGGCCCGGTACGGCGAGTGGCTGGATGCCTTCGAGGCGGGCCGGGTCGAGGGCATCGGCATGGGCTGGATCACCCTGCGGGCGAGCGGCGCCGAGCGCCCGACCGTCCGGGTGGAGGAGTGGCCGCACCCGGTGGAGCAGCCGCTCGGCCCGCACATCGAGGCCTGGTTCGACCGGCAGGACTTCCTCCGCTCGCACGACGACGCGGGCCTGCTCGCGGCCCGCTACGTGCTGGCCGACGAGGTGGTTCAGGAACAGGTCGGCGCGCCGGGCGCGGAGGACCCGGAGCACGTGATCCTGCGTCACAACCGCGGCATGCGGCGGGCCACCAAGGTGGACACCGTGGGTGCCGGTTTCGTCGGGGTCTGTGACGGGACGCTGTCGGCGGGCGAGATCGTGGACGCCATCGCGCAGCTGCTGGGCGAGGACCGGGTGGTCCTGCGGGACCGGGTGCCGGAGTCGCTGCGCCTGCTGACCGAGCAGGGGTTCATCGACCCGGTCCGTTGAGACCGCATCCCCCTGAGACCGCATCCCCCTGGGACCGCATCCCCGAGACCGGACCCGCTGAGGCCGGACCAGGACCCACCGAGGCCCGCACCCCGCTGAGGCCGGGCCCGCCGAGACCCCGGCCCGCCGGGATCGGGGCCCGGTTCACCCGCCCGTACCCCCTGGTTCGTCCGGCCGCCGTCGGACGGCTGTCTCCCGTTGGCCCTCCGCTGTGAAGCTCTGTCCACAGGCTGTGGACAGAGCTGGGGAGCCGGGGGCCAGGGGTGGACACGACGACGGCGATGGTGGGCGGGTCGGTGCTCGCCCTCTTCGGTGGCGTGCTGCTGCTCTGGTGCGCCGCCGAAGTGAGCCTGCGCCTGCGGGTGCGCCGCCGGGGGGTGCCGGCGGTGGCCACCGTGGTGGCCGAGGACGACGTGCACGGCCGGCTGGACAGCGCACCGCTGCTCTCCTTCTCGGTGCCGCCGTCGGTCGGCGGCCCCGGCGCGTGCGGGATCGCGGGGCTCGTGATCGCCCGCCCGCGTGGGCACACCCCGCTGCGCCGTCCGGACCGTTTCGCGCCCGGCGCCTCGGTGCGGATCTTTTACGACCCGCAGCGCCCGAGCCGGGTGGTGCTGGCGGCCGGGGAGACGGGCCGGTCCGCCGTCGTCGACCTGCTGTGGAGCGCCCTGGGCGTGGGCTGTCTGGCGGTCGGCACCGGGCTCGTGGCCGCGGCCGGCGGCTGAGCCCCGCAACCCCCGAGCGATCCGCGGAGCCACACGGGCACCCGCGGCCACCCATGAACGAGCGCCCCGCGGCCGCCCGCGAACCAGCGCCCCCACGGCGAAAGCGCCGCCCCGCGCCCGCCCGTCGATTTTGCGTTGACAGATCTTGAAATCCGTCATTCCATCCTCCGGAACCTGCCGAAGGCCCCCTCCGCGGGGCGCGAACCTCCGTCATCGGGTTACCGTTCGAGTGGCGTCGGTGAGCCCGGCAAGTGAAAACGCGGGATCCGTCCGTTTGACAAGGGTGGCCGGGGTACGGTCACACTCCGCTGGTGGGGGTGTCGTGCCGCGGCAGCCCCGGGACGGTGGAGGGGTCGGGCGGAGCGCAGCCCGTGCTGCCAGCGCCGACCAGCCACATAAGGACCGGGAGAGAAGAGCGAAGGTGTCCCCGAGCAGCGAGACCGCGCACGGACAGCGACTCGTCATTGTCGAGTCGCCGGCCAAGGCGAAGACGATCAAGGGCTACCTGGGCCCCGGCTACATCGTCGAGGCGAGCGTCGGGCACATCCGCGACCTGCCCAGCACCGCGGCCGAGGTGCCGGAGAAGTACACCGGCGAGGTGCGCCGCCTCGGGGTGGACGTCGACCACGACTTCGCGCCCATCTACGTGGTCAACGCGGACAAGAAGTCCCAGGTCAGCAAGTTGAAGTCGCTGCTCGCGGAGTCCGACGAGCTCTTCCTCGCCACCGATGAGGACCGCGAGGGCGAGGCCATCGCGTGGCACCTCCAGCAGGTGCTCAAGCCCAAGGTGCCGGTGCACCGCATGGTGTTCCACGAGATCACCAAGTCGGCGATCCAGGAGGCCGTGGCCAACCCGCGCGAGCTCAACCAGCGCCTGGTCGACGCCCAGGAGACCCGCCGCATCCTCGACCGGCTGTACGGCTTCGAGGTCTCGCCGGTGCTGTGGAAGAAGGTCATGCCGAAGCTGTCGGCGGGCCGCGTGCAGTCCGTCGCCACCCGCCTGGTGGTCGAGCGCGAGCGCGAGCGGATGGCCTTCCGCACCGCCTCGTACTGGGACCTGGTCGGTACCTTCGGCACCGGCCGCACCCCGGTCGACGCCGCCAACCCGGAGACCTTCGGCGCCCGGCTGGCCGCCGTCGACGGCAAGCGGATCGCCAGCGGCCGCGACTTCGGCCAGGACGGCCGGCTGAAGGCCGCCAGCGCGAACACCCTGCACCTGGACGAGCAGGCGGCCCGTCAGCTGGCCGCGGCCCTGGAGCAGACGGCGTTCGGCGTCCGCAGCGTCGAGTCCAAGCCCTACCGCCGCTCGCCGTACGCGCCGTTCCGCACCACCACGCTCCAGCAGGAGGCCAGCCGCAAGCTGGGCTTCGGCGCCAAGCGGACCATGCAGGTGGCCCAGAAGCTGTACGAGAACGGCTTCATCACCTATATGCGTACCGACTCCACCACGCTGTCGGACACCGCGATCGCCGCCGCCCGGGCCCAGGTCACCCAGCTGTACGGCGCCGACTACCTGCCGGACGCCCCGCGCACCTACGCCAGCAAGGTCAAGAACGCGCAGGAGGCGCACGAGGCCGTCCGCCCGTCCGGCGACCGCTTCCGCACGCCCGCCGAGACCGGCCTGACCGGCGACGACTTCAAGCTGTACGAGCTGATCTGGATGCGCACCGTCGCCTCCCAGATGAAGGACGCGGTCGGCCAGTCCGTCACCGTCCGGGTCGGCGGCACCTCCGCCGACGGCCGGGACGTCGAGTTCTCCGCCTCCGGCAAGATCATCACCTTCCACGGCTTCCTCAAGGCCTACGTCGAGGGCGCCGACGACCCGAACGCCGAGCTCGACGACCGCGAGCGCCGGCTGCCGCAGGTCGCCCAGGGCGACCCGCTGGCCGCCGAGCGGATCACCCCGGAGGGCCACGCCACCAAGCCGCCGGCCCGCTACACCGAGGCCTCGCTGGTCAAGGAGCTGGAGGACCGGGAGATCGGCCGTCCCTCCACCTACGCGTCGATCATCGACACGATCATCCAGCGCCGGTACGTCTTCAAGAAGGGGACGGCGCTCGTCCCGTCCTTCCTCTCCTTCGCCGTGGTCAACCTGCTGGAGAAGCACTTCGGCCGGCTGGTCGACTACGACTTCACCGCCAAGATGGAGGACGACCTCGACCGGATCGCCGCCGGTGAGGCGAAGTCCGTGCCGTGGCTGAAGCGCTTCTACTTCGGCGAGGGCGACGGCCACGCCGCGGGCGGCGCCGCCGAGGCCGGCAACGGCGACGGCGACCACCTGGGCGGCCTGAAGGAACTGGTCACCGACCTCGGCGCGATCGACGCCCGGGAGATCAGCTCGTTCAAGGTCAGCGACGACATCACCCTGCGGGTCGGCCGCTACGGCCCGTACGTCGAGCGCGCCTCGGCCGTCGAGGGCGAGCCCGGCCAGCGCGCCGACATCCCGGACGAGCTGCCGCCGGACGAGCTCACCGTCGAGCTGGCCGAGGAGCTGCTGGCCAAGCCCAGCGGTGACTTCGAACTCGGCCCGGACCCGGTCAGCGGCAACATGCTGGTCGCCAAGGACGGCCGCTACGGCCCGTACGTGACCGAGATCCTGCCCGAGGGCACGCCGAAGACCGGCAAGAACGCGGTCAAGCCGCGCACCGCCTCGCTGTTCAAGACCATGTCGCTGGACACCGTCACGCTGGAGGACGCGCTGCGGCTGCTCTCGTTGCCGCGGGTGGTCGGCACCGACGCCGAGGGCGCGGAGATCACCGCGCAGAACGGCCGCTACGGCCCGTACCTCAAGCGCGGCACCGACTCCCGCTCGCTGACCAGCGAGGACCAGCTCTTCACGATCACCCTTGACGAGGCGCTGGCGATCTACGCCCAGCCCAAGCAGCGCGGCCGGGCCGCCGCCGCCCCGCCGCTCAAGGAGCTGGGCAACGACCCGGTCAGCGAGCGCCCGGTGGTGGTCAAGGACGGCCGCTTCGGCCCGTACGTGACCGACGGCGAGACCAACGCCACGCTCCGCAAGGACGACGACGTCGAGACCATCACGCCGGAGCGCGCGTACGAGCTGCTCGCCGAGAAGCGGGCGCGCGGACCGGTGAAGAAGGCGGCGAAGAAGGCCCCGGCGAAGAAGGCCGCGGCCAAGAAGACGACCACGGCCAAGACCGCGGCGACCAAGACCGCGGCCGCGAAGAAGACCGCCGCCAAGAAGACCACCACCAAGACGGCGGCGGCGAAGAAGACGGCGGCCAAGAAGACCGCTGCGAGCGGGACGGCGGCCGGCAAGGCCGCGGCCACCGAAGAGGGCTGATCCCAGGTCACCGCAGACGGGCCCGTGCCCCCGATCCCGGGGGCGCGGGCCCGGGGTCTGTCGGGCTCTGTGCGGGGTACGTCACAACCCGGTGATGAGCGCGATCCGGAAGCCCGTTCGTCTCATTCCGGCCAGGCCCCGCCCGCTACGCTGACCGTATGACGAGCGAGGAGCAGCCCACCCCCAGCGCCGACCCGGCCGCCAGAGCCTGGGCGTCCGACCTGCCCGAGGTCGCGCCCGCCGGGACCCCGGCGGACCGGGCCCGGGCGCTGCTGCGGACACGTGCCTACCGGCGCCTGTGGACCACCCAGTTGATCGGCGGCACCGCCGACCGGCTCGGCCTGCTGGTGCTGCTCGCGCTCACCGTGATCGCCGCCGCCCAGGGGGGACAGTTCGGCAGCCTGCCACGAAGCCTTGCCTTCGCCCTCGCCGCGGTACTCGCCGTCCGGGTGCTGGCCACCGGGCTGGTCGGTGTCGCCCTGCTCGGCCCGGTGCACCGGCTGGTCGCGGGCCGGCTGGACCGGCGCTGGACGCTGTTCGGCGCCGACGTGCTGCGTGCCCTGCTGATCGGCCTCGCACCCTGGTGGAGCGTCTGGCTGGGCTCCGCCGCCAAGCCCTCCGGGGCCGCCGCCTACGTCCTGCTCGCCACCGTGTTCGTGACCGGTGCCGCCGAGCGGGTCTGGGGGATCACCAAGGCCGCCGCCGTCCCGGGCCTGCTGCCGCCGGCCAACCGGTACCTGCCCCTCGCCGAGCAGCGTCCGGCCGCTGCCAACCTGGAGAGCGTCCGGGCCGTCGACCGCTTCACCGGCTGGGTGACCGTGCCGCTCGGCGCCGTCGGCCTGGTGGCCTTCACCCTGCTCAACAACATCGGCGCGGCCCTCGGCTCCGACTGGCTCCGCGCCCACCAGCTGACCTTCGCGGCGCTCGGCGCGGCCGGGCTGTTCGCCGCCTCGGCGGTCCGCGGCTACCTCCAGCAGCTGCCCGGGGGCCCGGTGTCCGTCGCCCCCGTCTCCCCGCTCCGGGGCCTGCGAGCCCCGACCGACGCGTCCCCCGGCCCCGCGCTGAGCAAGGGCCGCACCGGCAGTGCCCCGTACTTCACCTTCGCCGTCGCGGCCGGCTACGCCGCGATGGCGGGCGTCGCCGCGCTCGCGCTGCTCACCGCCGCCGAACACCGCGCCGGGCCGATCGGCTACGGCCTGCTGGTGCTCGCCGCCACCGGGGCGCCCGCCCTGGGCGCCCGGCTCACCCGGGCCACGCTGCCCTCGCTGTCCCGCCGCCGACTGCTCGCGCTGGCGCTGCTCACCCAGGGCGTCGCGCTGATCCTGGCCGGGCTGGTGCTGGACTTCGTGCTGGTCCTGCTGCTCACCGTGCTGGCCGGCCTGGCCGCCGGGATCGTGGTCTCGGCCGGGCGCACCCTGCTCGCCCAGGAGGTCGAGGAGGCACGGCTGCCGAAGGTCACCGAGCACCTGTTCGCGGTGCTCCGGGCCGTGGTCGCCGCCGCGCTGGTCGCCGTCTCGCTGATCGCCGCCGCCTACGGGGACGTGGAGTACGGCACCGTCGAGCCCGGCTCCTTCACCTTCATCCACGGTGGCGCGGCCCTGGCCGTCGCCACCTCCGGGCTGCTCACGCTGGTGCTCGCCGCCGTCGTGCTGCTGCGCACCGACGACCGGCGCGGCACCGCGCCGTTCGTCCGGGACCTGGTGGACTCGGTGCGCGGTACGAGCGGCCCGGTGCCTCACCGGGGTGCGGGCACCGGCTTCTTCATCGCCCTGGAGGGCGGCGACGGCGCCGGCAAGTCCACCCAGGCCCAGGCGCTCGCCGAGTGGATCCGCGGCAAGGGGCACGAGGTCGTGCTCACCCGCGAGCCCGGCGGCAGCCCGGTCGGCCAGCGGCTGCGCGGCCTCGTCCTGGACGTCGGCAACACCGGCCTGTCCCACCGTGCCGAGGCGCTGATCTACGCCGCGGACCGCGCCGAGCACGTCGAGAACGTCATCCGGCCGGCCCTCGCCCGCGGCGCCGTGGTGATCACCGACCGGTACATGGACTCCTCCATCGCCTACCAGGGCGCCGGGCGCGACCTGGCCGCTACCGAGGTCGCCCGGATCTCCCGCTGGGCCACCGGCGGGCTGCTGCCCGACCTGACCGTCGTCCTGGACGTCGACCCGACCAGGGCCCGTGAGCGCTTCACCGAGGCGCTGGACCGGCTGGAGTCCGAGCCCACCGAGTTCCACCAGCGGGTCCGGGCCGGCTTCCTCGCACTCGCCGCCGCCGACCCGGCGCGCTACCTGGTCGTGGACGGCAGTCAGGCCCCCGGCTTCGTCACCACCGCCATCCGGCACCGGCTCGACCGCGAGCTGCCGCTCTCCGAGCAGGAGAAGGCCGCCCGGGCCGAACAGGAGCGGCTGGCCAAGGAGGAGGCCGAGCGCCGCGCTGCCGAGGAGGCCCGCAAGAAGGCCGAGGCGGAGGCCGCCGAGCGCAAGCGGCAGGAACTGCTGGCGCAGCTGCGGGCCGAGCAGGCGGAGAAGGAGCGGCTGGCCAAGGAGGAGGCCGAGCGGGCCGCCGCCGAGGCCCGGCGCAAGGCCGAGGAGGAGGCGCGCCGCCGGGCGGAGGAGGAGGCCAGGCGCCGCGCCGAGGAGGAGGCCGAGCTCCGAGCGGCCGAGGAGGCCCGGCTGGTCGCGGAGGCCGCCGAGCGCAAGCGGATCGCCGACGAGGCGGCTGCCCAGGCCGAGATCCAGCGGCAGCGCGAGCTCGCCCGCGAGGAGCAGCGCCGCCGGGCGGAGGAGGCGCTCCAGCGGGCCGAGGAGGCGCGGCTGGCGCAGGCCGCCGCGCTCGCGGCCGCGGCTGCGGCGGCGGAGTCGGCGGAGGACCGGGCCGAGGGCCGGCCGGGCCCGGGTTCCGCAGCGGCGGCCGGGGATGACGCGACCACGGAGCTGCGGCTGCTCCGGGACACGCCGAAGGATGCTCCGCAGGACGCGTCGCAGGCGTCGGCACAGCCGTCGTCGGGCGGACTCGGGGACGAGGCGACGCGCGAGCTGTCGCCGCGGGACCGGCAGGCGGCCGTCCGGGCGGCGGAGGCCGTCGAGGCGCGCAAGGCTGCCGAGGCGCGCCGGGCCGCCGGGGCGGTCGACGAGACCGCCAAGCTGCCGGTGGTGCCGGCCTCGGCGGTGGACGAGACGGCTGTGCTGCCGAAGGTCCCGGCGGAGGCCGACCGGACCGAGGTGCTGCCGCGGATCGAGCCGGGACGTGCCGAGGGCCGCGCTGAAGGCCGTCCTGAGGGCCGGCCGGTGCAGGAGCCGCGGCGCGCGGAGCCGGTGGACGGCACGCGCGAGCTGCCGGTGGTCGGCGCGGAGCCGGCCGCCGAGCCGCAGCCGCAGCCGCAGCCGGAGCCGGAGCCGGGCGCCGAGCGGCCGCGGCCGGAGTGGGCCGAGGAGACGCCGCTGGACGACCTGCCGAGCCTCACCGACACCCTGCTCGGCTCGCACGACGAGTGGGCGCACTGGGAGCGCGGCGGCCCGGGCCAGGGCGGTCCGTACGGTGGCCCGCAGGCCGGCCCGGAGCGGCCCGAGGGCCGCGGGGACGCCCGGGGCGAGGGCGACGGCAAGGGCAAGGGCCGCCGTTGGGGCCGTCGGGGCTGACCGGACACGCGTGGGCGGCGCCGTCGGGGCAGGTCCCCGGCGGCGCCGCCGCGTTCCGGCGGGCCACGGCCCGGCGGGCCACGGTCCGGCGCTCGTGGGGCAGGACCCCTGTCGCCGTGGGGTCGGCCTCCCCGTCCGCCGTGACCCGGACGGAGCAGTGGGTGTCGGAGCGGAGACGTATGCTCGACGGCGGGGAAGAGGCGCCACGAGCGCTGCCGTACGGAGCTTGGGAGCAGCAGTGGCCGTCTGGGACGACCTGGTGGGCCAGGAGCGGGTGGTCGAACAGCTGACCGCGGCCGCCCGGGCGGCCGGGGCGACGGTCGAGGCCGGTCGCGGGGCCGCCCCGGTCGAGGGCGCGAACGCCTCCCTGATGACGCACGCCTGGCTGTTCACCGGCCCGCCCGGCGCCGGGCAGGTCACCGCCGCGCGCGCCTTCGCCGCCGCCCTCCAGTGCACCAGCCCCGACCTCGCGCTCGGCGGCACGCCCGGCTGCGGGTTCTGCGACGGCTGCCACACCGTGCTGGCCGGCAGCCACGCCGACGTGAAGTACGTCCGGACGGACGGCCTCTCCATCGGCGTCGGCGACATGCGCGACCTGGTGCTGCGCGCCTCCAGCTACCCGACCGGCGGCCGCTGGTCCGTGATCCTGGTGGACGCCGCCCACCGGCTCACCGAGGCCGCCGCGAACGCGCTGCTCAAGGGCGTGGAGGAGCCCTCCCCGCGCACCGTCTGGCTGCTCTGCGCCCCCTCCGTCCAGGACGTGCTGCCGACCATCCGCTCGCGCTGCCGCCTGTTGGTGCTGCGCACCCCCGCAGCCGAGGCGGTCGCCGACACCCTGGTCCGCCGCGACGGTGTCGACCCGGAGACCGCCCGGCTCGCCGCGCTCGCCGGGCAGGGCGACATCGAGCGCTCGCGCCGCCTCGCCGTCGACGAGCAGGCCCGGACGCGCCGGGCCGAGGTACTGCGCATCCCGCTGGAGGTCGGCGACATCGGCGGCTGCCTGACCGCCGCCCAGCGCCTGGTCGACACCGCCAAGGCCGATGCCGAGGCGCTCGCCGAGACCCAGGACGCCAAGGAGACCGACGACCTCAAGGCCGCCTACGGCGCCGCCGAGGGCGGCAAGGCGCCGCGCGGCATGGCCGGTGCGGTCAAGGAGCTGGAGAAACGGCAGAAGAGCCGGGCCACCCGCACCCGCCGGGAGACCCTCGGCGTCGCCCTGCTCGACCTGCTCGGCTTCTACCGGGACGTGCTCGCCATCCAGCTCGGCTCCACCGGCGCGCTCGCCAACGAAGACCAGCGGCAGGCGCTGAACCGGGTGGCCCAGGCCGGTCCGGCGGAGGGCACGCTGCGCCGGATCGAGGCGGTGCTGGCCTGCCGCCAGGCGCTGGACCGCAACGTGGACCCGCTGCTCGCGGTCGAGGCGATGACGGTGGCGCTGCGCGCGGGCTGAGCGCCGGGGCGGGCCGTCGCCCCGAGAGCCGTTCCACCGGGCGGGCCACTACTCCGACGGGCGATGCCCGTAGGCCTCCCGCGGCGTGGGCCGTCCCACCTTCGAGTGAACGAGCGACACTCGCCGGGCACACCGTCGTGTGACCGTCCGCCCGTTGTGCACGCTGGGGGCCGACTGCGCCCGCTGCCGGGGCGGTCGCCCCCCGTACGCGCCGGTTCCGGTTCGGCGCGGCCCCCTCCAGAGGTGGTGCGTTCCGTGGTTCGTTCGCTCCTCGTCATCCCCCTGCTGGCCGCCGCCCTCGGCGGGATCTGGCTGGCCCGGGGCGCCCAACTCCGCTGGCGCGACCTGCGCGCCGCCGAGACCTACGAGCTGGCCGGTGAGCGCTGGCCGATGCTGGTGCGGGCGGCCGGGGCGATGGTCTGCGGGGTGTGCGTCACCGCTCTGACGGTGCTCACCTCGCTCGGCGCCTTCGGCGGCCTCCGGCCGGGCACCCACGAGCCGAACCGGGCGGAGCCGGTCGTGGGCGCGACGCGCGCGGGTTCGGATGCGGGGCCGGGTGCCGGGCCCGATGCGGGGGTGATCCGGCAGCAGCAGCAGGCGGCGCCGCCCGAGGCCGCCGCCCCGCCCGCTGCCCCGCCCGCTGCCCCGGCCGCCGCTGGAGCTGCCGAGGCTCCCGCCGTGGTCAGCCGCTTCGACAGCGTCGGCCACCCCGGTGGCGGCGAGCTGCTCCAGTCCGCCGTGCTCGGCCCCGACGGCCAACCCCGCAACGTGCGGGTCTGGCTCCCGCCGCAGTACGCCAAGGAGCCGAACGCCCGCTTCCCGGTCGTCGTGATGCACGCGGCCGCGCCCCAGAAGACCGCCGACGCCGAGGTCCCGGACGTCTTCGAGGGCATCGGTTCGGCCCTCCAGAGCGGCAAGGCCCACCCGTTCATCCTGGTCGCCCCCGAGGCGCCGAACGGCACCGCGCACCCCTGCGAGCTGGTCGCCGCGGCCCCGGCCGCCGTCGCCGACGACGCGACGCTGCGCACCACCATCGTGACCACCTTCCGGGCCCTGCCGCCCGGCCCGGCCTCCTGGGGCGTCCTCGGTGTCGAGGGCGGTGCGCCCTGCGCGGCCGCCGCCGTACTGTCCCGGCCCGACCTGTACGCCGCGGCCGCGGCGGTCTCCGGCCGCTACGACGCCACCGCGCTCACCCGGGCCGGCGCCGAGGCCCCGGCCGGCAGTGCGGCCAAGCTGCTGCTGGCCGCCGCCAAGGCCGACTCCGCCGGGCTGGACGCGGCCCGCCGGCTCCAGTCCGCGCTGAAGGCGGGCCCCGGAGCGGCGGCCAAGGCCGACGTACGGATCTCGGACAACGTGCAGGACTTCACCCCCGAGCGGGAGCGGCTGCGGCTGGTCCGGCAGGCGGCGCAGTTCCTGGCCGAGGCGCTGGCCAAGGCGTCCTGAGGGCAGGTCCGGCGGCACTACGCTGCCCGGTACCCCGGGACGGGTGCCGGGCAGCGGCGTTTCCTCCGGGGTGCTCCACGCGTTGATCCGCTGGTTGTTCCACGGGTTGTTCCACGGGTTGTTCCACGTGCTGGTCGATTGCGGAGAGGTGGCGGATGAGGACTTCCGGGCGGGCACGGGCACGGGAACTGGCTGCGGCGCTGGTCGTCGTCGGGCTGCTGGCGGGCGGGTGCAGTTCCGGTCCGTCCGGGGCGCCGACGGCGTCCTCCTCGGACTCGGCGGCCGCGGCGGCCGGAGCCACTCCGCTGGAGCCGCTGCCCGCCGCCGTCCCGGCCGCGCTGGCGCCGTACTACGCGCAACGCCTGGCCTGGCAGCCGTGCGACAGCGGATTCGAGTGCACAACGTTCCGGGTTCCGCTGGACTACGACCACCCGGGGGACGGGGACCTCACCCTGGCGGCCGCCCGCGCGGCGGCGGAACCGCCGGGCTCCGGATCCGGCTCCTCTGCCTCTCCATCAGGCGCCGTCCCTCCTTCCGGCTCCCAGGGCCCGCGGCTCGGATCCCTGCTGCTCAACCCGGGCGGGCCCGGGGGCTCGGCGATCGAGTACCTGGAGGCCGCCGCCCGGACGTACGACCGCGGGGTGCGGGCCCGGTACGACCTGGTCGGCCTCGACCCGCGCGGGGTGGGCCGCAGCAACCCCGTCAGCTGCCTGAGCGGTGACCGGATGGACGCCTACACCGCCGTCGGCCTGCCCCCCGGCGACCAGCACGGGATCGACGTGCTGATCGCGGCCGACAAGGAGTTCGCCGAGGGCTGCCGGAAGCAGGCCGGGGCGGCGCTCGGCCACCTCAGCACCGTCGAGGGCGCCCGCGACATGGACGTGCTGCGCGCCCTGCTCGGCGACGAGAAGCTGAACTACGTCGGCAAGTCCTACGGCACCTTCCTCGGTGCCACCTACGCCGGGCTGTTCCCGAGCCGGGTCGGGCGGCTGGTGCTCGACGGCGCGATGGACCCGGCGCTCGACTCCGTCACCGGCAACCGCGTACAGGCGGGCGGCTTCGAGACCGCCTGGGCGGCCTTCGCCAAGGACTGCGCCCAGCGCGAGGACTGCCCGCTCGGCCGCACCGAGCAGCAGGTCGGCGAGCAGCTCACCGCCCTGCTCGCGGGCGTCCGCACCGGCTCGCTGCCCACCACCGCCGACGACGGCCGCCGGCTCACCGGGCCCCAGGCGACCACCGGTGTCATCCGGGCCATGTACGCCGACGTCCTCTGGCCCAGGCTGCGCACCGCGCTCACCGACGCCAAGGCCGGGGACGGAACCGGCCTGCTGAAGCTCTCGGACGACTACTACGGGCGCAAGGCGGACGGCTCGTACCCCAACCTGATGTTCGCCAACACCGCGGTGAACTGCCTCGACCTGCCCGCGCCGTTCGGTGGACCGGAGGACGTCCGACGAGCGGTGCCGGAGTTCGAGCGGGTCTCGCCGCACTTCGGGCGCGACATGGCCTGGATGGCCCTGGCCTGCACCTACTGGCCGGTCCGGGCCACCGGCACGGCGCACACCATCCGGGCCGCCGGCGCCGCCCCGATCGTCGTCATCGGCACCACCCGCGACCCGGCCACCCCGTACGCCTGGGCCCAGTCACTGGCCGGCCAGCTGGAGTCCGGCCGCCTGCTCACCTTCGACGGCGACGGCCACACCGCGTACGGCCGGCACAGCACCTGTGTGGACGGAGCGGTGAACCGCTTCCTGCTGACCGGGGAGGCCCCGGAGCAGGGCAAGCGCTGCGACCGGTAGGGGCCGGCCCGGCGGCGGGAGACCGACAGGTCGTTCTCACTTCAACCGATTACCGGTACGACGTTACGATGAGCCTCCCCCACCCCCCTCCCCTGCACCGGAGCTCATCGTGCTCGGAGTCAACGACCTGGCGACGTACGTCCTCGGCGCCCTCGTCATCATCCTGCTGCCCGGCCCCAACTCCCTGTACGTGCTGTCCGTCGCGGCCCGCAAGGGCATCCGCACCGGCTACCGGGCCGCGGCCGGCGTCTTCGTCGGCGACCTCACCCTGATCAGCCTCACCTCGCTGGGCGCGGCCTCCCTGCTCAAGGCCAACCCGGCCGTCTTCGCGGTGGTCAAGTTCGGCGGCGCCGCCTACCTGCTCTGGATCGGCTACGGCATGCTCCGCGCCGCCCGCCAGCTCTGGCGCGAACGCCGGGCCGCGGCCGACCCCACCGCCGAACCGGCCCCCGAAGCCACCGAGCAGCCCTTCCGCCGCGCCCTGGTGATCAGCCTCCTCAACCCGAAGGCCATCCTCTTCCTGCTCTCCTTCTTCACCCAGTTCGTCGACCCCGCCTACGGCCGGCCCGCCCTCTCCTTCGCCCTCCTCGGCGGCATCCTCCAGACCTTCAGCTTCCTCTACCTCTCCCTCCTGATCTTCGCGGGCACCACCCTCGCCACCGCCTTCCGCCGCCGCAAGCGACTCTCCGCCACCCTCACCAGCGGCGTCGCCGTCCTCTTCGCCGGCTTCGCCGCCAAACTCGCCGTCTCCTCCGCCTGACCGCGGCCCCGGTATCCCGTTACGGATCACCCGCGAACCTGTGTAGACTGGCCCGCGTTGCCACCACACGTCGGCAACGGTGCCGCCTTAGCTCAGTTGGCCAGAGCAACGCACTCGTAATGCGTAGGTCGCGGGTTCGAATCCCGCAGGCGGCTCAGTGAAGGCCCAGGTCGGATTGATTCCGGCCTGGGCCTTTTGCGTGCCCGGGGTGGGGCGGGGTCACTGGTCGAGGTAGGTGAGGACGGCCAGGACGCGGCGGTTGGCGGTGTCGGTGGGGAGGAGGTCGAGCTTGGTGAAGATGTTGCCGATGTGCTTGGCGACGGCCTTCTCGGTGATGAAGAGGGCTTGGGCGATGCCGGCGTTGGAGCGGCCCTGGGCGAGGGATTCGAGGACTTCGCGTTCGCGGGTGGAGAGGGTGGCGAGGGCGGTGTCGCGGTTCTTGCGGACCAGGAGCTGGGCGACGACCTCGGGGTCCATGGCCGTGCCGCCGGCGGCGACGCGGTGGATGGCGTCGAGGAACTGGGCGCCGTTGGTGATGCGGTCCTTGAGCAGGTAGCCGACACCGCGGCCGCCGGTGGCGAGGAGTTCGCGGGCGTAGAGGGGTTCGACGTACTGGGAGAGGAGCAGGACGGGGAAGTCGGGCGTGGTGCGGCGGGCGGTGATGGCGGCGCGCAGGCCCTCGTCGGTGAAGGTCGGGGGCAGCCGGACGTCGACGACCGAGACATCCGGCCGCTGCTCGGTGAGGGCCCGGAGGAGGTCGGGGCCGTTGTCCACGGCGGCCGCCACCTGGTGGCCGTATGCCTGGAGGAGGCGGATCAGGCCGTCCCTCAGGAGGAAGTGGTCCTCGGCGAGGACAATGCGCACGGAAGCTCCATGATGACCGTGGTCGGACCGTCGGGGGGACTGCTGACGGAGACGACCCCGTCGAAGGTGGCGAGCCGCCGTTCGACGCCCCGCAGCCCGGTGCCCCGGCCGGCGTCCGCGCCGCCCCGTCCGTTGTCCGAGACGGTGATGCGCAGCACGCCGCGATCGTAGCGGAGTTCGATTCCGGCGCGGCCGGCGTCGGAGTGCTTGACGACGTTGGTGAGGAGCTCCGAGACCGCGAAGTAGGCGGCCGACTCGACGGGCATCTCGGGGCGGCCGGGAAGGTCCACCGAGACGTCGGTGGGGACGGGGCAGACCATCGCCAACGCCCGTACCGCGTCGGTGAGTCCGCGGTCGGCGAGGACCGGCGGGTGGATGCCGCGGACCAGGTCGCGGAGCTCCTCCAGGGCCTTGGCGGAGGACTGGCGGGCCTCGACCAGCAGGGCGCGGACGGCCTGCGGGTCGGTCTCCAGGAGGTGTTCGGCGGCGTCCAGGGTCATGCCCATCGCGACCAGCCGGGCCTGGGCGCCGTCGTGCAGGTCGCGCTCGATCCGGCGGATCTCGGCCATCCGGGTGTCGACGGCGGTGCTGCGGGTGGCGGTCAGGTGGGCGATCCGGCCGGCCAGCAGCTCCTGTTCGCCCGGGGCGAGCATCGAGCGGGTGTGGCGGGCGTGCCGGTGGACCGTTCGGGGTGCGAGCCAGAGGGCGAGCGGGAGTTGGAGCAGGCCGAGGAGGCCGGCGAGGGCGGCGGTGGCGGTGCCCTCGATCGGGATGAACTGGTACCAGAGGCCGTCCCACTCGGCGGACAGCGGGACGCCGAAGAAGGCGAGGAAGACGCCCCAGAGGCCGCTGAGCAGGACGGCGATCGGCAGGAAGGCGAGCAGGCCGCCGACGACCGGCTCGGTGAGGACCCAGCCGAACTCCCGCCGGGTCTGCGGGTCGCCCGTGATCCAGCGGTAGCGGGCGATGGCGCCGGAGGCGCCGGCGGGCACCGGCGGCAGCGGGCCGGGCGGTCCGGGGAACCGGATGCCGGACCACTCCTCGGCCAGGGTGCGTTGGCGGTCCGTCAGGTCGCGCACCCGGGCCATGGCCCGGGGGACCAGGCCGAGGCCCGGCCCGACGAGCGGGATCGCGCCGGTGACGCCCAGGGAGCGGACGAGGGCGAGGGCGGAGAGCCGGCTGAGGGTCAGGGACCGTCGGAGGGCGGTGAGTCCGGCGGGTACGGAGAACCCGGTGACCTCGGCCGGTGCGGGGCCCTCCCCGAGTTGCAGTGTGTTGTCCATGGACGCGGTTCCCTCCCAGTGGTGCCGTTGCGCGGCCCGGTCGTACCGGCCGTGAGGCCATTCTGGCGATGGCGGGGAGGCGTTGTCGGTGGAGGAAACTCCCCCTTTGGTCAAACGGGATATCTGCCGAACGGCAGATGGCAGACGCCCGCGGATCGGCCAGGCTGGCGAGCGTGCTCAAGTGCCCCGGGACGCGCGCCCCGAGCGGCGCACCCGATCGCAGACGTAAGGAGGACACGGTGGACCGACGCCCGAAACCCGCACCCGCCCTGATCGCCCTCGCGGTGGCCGCCCTCGTTCCGCTCGCCGGTTGCGCCAACGCCACGGACGCCCCGCCCGAGGACAAGACCTTCGAGTTCGCGGGCAGGAGCCTGAACGTCAGGTCGCACGGGGCCCCCGCCGACCTCGTCGCGGCCGATCGCACGGACGTCAAGGTCACCCGCTGGTTCGACACGAGCGGCAAGATCGGCAGCGTCAAGGAGTCCTGGGAGCTGAAGGACGGCGTCCTCGAACTCCGGGCGGGGTGCTCCGGGCTCGCCAACTGCGACACGAAGTACCGGGTCGAGGTCCCCAAGGGCGTCGCGGTCCTGCGGGACGGGCGCGAGACGGACCTCAAGGGCTGAAACCCAAGGGCTGAAACCCAAGGGCTGAAACCCAAGGGCTGAAACCGACGGGCCCTTCTGCGGGGAAGGCCGGGAAGACGGAGACCATGCTCGAACTGATCGACATCACCAAGGTCTACAAGGGCGGCAAGCGGGCCGTCGACGGCATCACGATGCACCTCGGCCCCGGGATGCTGGGCCTGCTGGGGCCGAACGGTGCCGGGAAGTCCTCGCTCATGCGCATCGTGGCGACGGTCACCCGGCCCACGGACGGCCGGGTCCGCTACCTGGGCGCCGACGCGGTGGCCGAGCCGGACCGGCTGCGCAGGGAACTCGGCTATCTGCCACAGGACTTCGGGGTCTATCCGAACCTGACCTCGCGGGAGTTCCTGTCCTACCTGGCGGCGGCCAAGGGGATCGGCGCCCGCTCCGCCCGGGCCCGGATCGACGAGCTGATCCAGCTGGTCAACCTGACCGAGGCGGTCAAGCGCCCGCTCGGCACGTACTCGGGGGGCATGCTCCGCCGGGTCGGCATCGCGCAGGCACTGCTGGCCGACCCCAAGGTGATCGTGGTCGACGAACCGACCGCCGGTCTGGACCCGGAGGAGCGGGTGCGCTTTCGCAACCTGCTCAGCGAGCTCGCGGCGGACCGGGTCGTGATGCTCTCGACCCACATCGTCTCCGACGTCGAGTCGGTGGCCTCCGACATCGCCGTGGTCGCGCACGGCCGGCTGCTGCGCCGGGGCACGCCCGACGAACTGCTCAGGGAGATCGACGGGCAGGTCTGGGAGGCCGTGGTCGCCCCGGCGGACCTCCTGGCCGTCCAGGCCCGCCACGTGGTCGGCCGGATGGTGCGGACCGGGAACGGCGTACGGCTGCGGCTGCTCGCCGCCGAGCCGCCACAGCCCGACGCGGTCCGGGTGCCGCCCGACCTGGAGGACGCCTACCTGGGCATCATCCACCGGTCGGGGGAGCGAAGCGGTACCGGGCAGCGGGCGGTGCGGCGATGAGCGCGGCGGTGCCCGGGTCGGTGCTCGCAGGGCTGGCGGTCGGCGACTTCCGGGACCGGGTGCGCCGGCCGGTGTACGCGGTGACACTGCTCGCCGCGGTCGGGCTCGGCTACCTGGCCGTGCCGAACGCGGACGGCCACTGGACGATCATGGACGTGGGTGGCAGCCGGGGCGTCTACAACAGCGCGTACGTCGGCGCGGTCACGGCCCTGGCCGGTGCGCTCTGGCTCACCTTCGGCGGCTTCTACGTGGTGCGCAGCGGCATCGCGCGGGACGAGACGACCGGTGTCGGCCAGGTCCTCGCCGCCACCCCGCTGCGCACCTCCCACTACCTCCTGGCCAAGTTCCTGAGCAACCTGCTGGTGCTCGCCTCCATGGTCGGCGTGCTGGCCGTCACCGCGCTGCTGATGCAGCTCGCCCGCGGCGAGGACCGCGCGGTCGACCCGGTCGCCCTGGCGGAGCCCTTCCTGCTGCTGTCGCTGCCCGTGATGGCGGTCACCGCGGCGGCGGCGCTCCTGTTCGAGACGGTGCCGCTGCTGCGGGGCGGCTTCGGGAACGTCGTCTGGTTCGTGCTGGCCGTGGTGCTCGCGATCGGCGGGCAGTCGGCCTCCGCGCCGCTGGACGGTCTCGGGGTGCACGAGGTCGCACGGTCGATGGGCGCGGCGCTGGAGGCCCAGCAGAAGACGACCGACCCGGGCGGGTTCAGCCTCGGCCTGACCAAGGTCGACAAGCCGCTGGGCACCTTCCACTGGGACGGCTTCGACCCCTCCTCCGGGTTCCTCCTCGGCCGGCTGGCACTGTTCCTTGCGGCGTTCGCCGTGGCGTTGCTGCCGGCCCTGTGGTTCGGCAGGTTCGATCCCGCGCGCGGCTCCGGTGGCGCGGCGCCGGTGCCGGCTGCCGCCGGGGCGGCGGGTGAGCCGTCCGTGCTCGACGGGGCGGAGTTCGAGGGTGCGCGCCGGGCGACCGCGCCGGGCGTCCTGCCGCGGACCGAACCGCGGCGGGCCGGGGCGTTCGGCCGGCTGCTGGCGGGCGAGGCCCGCATCCTGGTGCAGGGCGTCTCCCGCTGGTGGTGGCTGGTCGCCGCCGGGCTGACGGTGGCCGGGTTCGCGCTGCCGATGGAGGCCGTCACCGGCCTGCTCCTGCCGCTGACGTGGCTGTGGCCGGTCCTGATCTGGTCCCGGCTCGGCAGCCAGCAGGTCGAGAACGGCCTGGAGGTGCTGCTCGGCGCCTACCCGTCGGCCCGGCGCCGGCTGCTGGCCGAATGGGCGTCCGGGCTGGTGCTCACCGCGGTGACGGGCGCCGCCCCGCTGATACGCATGCTGGTGGCGGGCGACGCCGCGGGGGCGGCCAGTTGGCTCGGGGGCGCACTGTTCGTCCCCTCGCTGGCCATGGCGCTCGGTGTGGTGAGCCGGAGCCATCGGCTCTTCCAGGCGGTCTACCTGCCGCTCTGGTGGATCCTCGTCAACAACGTCGCCGCCGTCGACTTCATGGGGGCCGTCCGCGTGAACGGCAGCCCGGCCGGTCCCGGCCCGCTGCTGGTCGGGGCGCTGTCCGCGGCGATGCTCGCGGTGGTGTTCCTGGTCGGCGCCGCCCGACGGAACGTCAAGGGCTGATCGGAGCCGGGAGCCCGGGCCGTCGGCGGACGGCCCGGGCTCCCCTCACGCCGCGGGGCGCTACTCGTCTATGCGCCTACTCGGCTACTCGCCTACTCGTCGTCGCCGAGGTCGGCCGCGAGGTCGCCGTCCGGGGTGCCGCTGATCGCGTAGCCCTGCCGGCGTGCCTCGTAGCAGGCCACCGTCGCGGCCGCCGAGACGTTCAGCGAGCCGACCCGGCCCAGCTGCGGCACGAACACCACCTGGTCGCACAGCGCCAGCGCCTCGGGCGTGATCCCGCGGTCCTCGTGCCCGAGCACGAAGGCCACCGCCGGGGTCAGCTCGGCGGCGAACATCGGCACGGCCTCGTCCGCCAGTTCCAGGCCGACGACCTTGAAACCGTCCGCCTTGGCCGCCGCGACCGCCTCGGCGACGGTCGGGAAGTGCTCGACCTTCAGGTACTTGTCGGTGCCCATCGCGGCCTTCTGGGCTCCGGCCGAGCGCACCGACGGGGTGTCCCCGGTCAGGTACAGCTTCTCGGCGCCCATCGCCGCGCCGGTGCGGACCACCGAGCCGACGTTGAACGGCGACTGGAGGTTCTCCAGGATCATCGCGAGCCGGAACTCGTTGCTGCGCCGCCACGAGCGGTGCAGACGCTTCAGTTCGGTCCCGCGCAGCTGCTTCACGTCGTCGTACCTCGTCCACTCTCTTCGGAGCCCTCGCCCACCTCGGGGCGGGGCCGCGCTTCCAGAATCCGCACCCCGTTGACCGACGTGACCCTGGTGGTCGGGTAGCCCTGCTCGTTCAGCCACTTCTGGAGCGAGTCCGAGCCCAGGTGCTTCTGCACCACCAGGAACGCCGAGCCGTCCGGGGTCAGCCGGCCGAGCCAGTGCGTGAGCAGGCGGCGCAGCGCGGCCTTGCCGATCCGGATCGGCGGGTTGGAGTAGATGGTGGCGAAGCGGACGTCCTCGGGGACGTCGTCGGGCAGGGCGGCCTGGACGTTGCCGAGCCCCAGTGCCTCGGCGTTCAGCCGGACCAGTTCCAGGGCTCGCTCGTTGACGTCCACCGCCCAGACCGGGAGGCGCTTGCGGCGGCTCGCCCAGGTCAGCGCGATCGGACCGTAGCCGCAGCCGATGTCCAGGATCGGGCCGCGCACCCGCGGCTGCGGGGCGTGCTCCAGCAGGATCCGGGTGCACGGGTCGAGCCGGTTGCGGGAGAACACCCCGGTGTCGGTGGTCAGTTCCAGGGTGAGGTCCGGCAGGGAGACCGTGATCGGCCGGCGGTCGCTGGCGACCTCGGGTGCACCGGTGAAGTAGTGCGAGCCGGACATGATTTCCCCGTCGTTCGTATGGGCCTCGGGGCCACCGGGTGGGTGTGGGTTAGCCCTTTGTACGGCACCGATCGTACCCCTGGTGGCCCGGACGGCGTTCCGGCCGCCGCCCCGTGACGGCGCTCCCACCGCCGCCCTGCCGCCGCCCTGCCGCCGCTCCCGTGTGGCGGTGCGGTCAGGCGGTGCGGTCAGGCGGTGCCGGGGGTCTTGCGGGTGGCCACGTTGATGCGGTTCCAGGCGTTGATGGTGAAGCAGACCGAGATCAGCTGCGCCAGCTCGGCCTCGGCGAAGTGCGCGGCGGCCCGGGCGTACACCGCGTCCGAGACGCCGCCGCCGATCCGGGTGATCTCCTCGGCGAGCGCCAGGGCGGCCCGCTCGCGCTCGGTGTACACCCCGGCCGGGGCCTCCGGCCAGACCGGCAGCAGGTAGATCCGCTCGTCGGTCTCGCCGGCCTTGCGGGCGTCCTTGGCGTGCATGTCCAGGCAGTACGCGCAGCCGTTCAGCTGGGAGGTGCGCATCTGGACGAGCTCGACCAGGGCCGGGTCCAGGCCCTCGCGGGCGGCGGCGTCCAGGGCGATCATCGCGCGGAACACCTTGGGGGCGGTGCGGGCGTAGTCGAGGCGGGCGGGGGTCTCGGTGGCTTCGGTGGTCCTGGTGATCTCGTTCGTCGTCATGGCTATGACCCTAGGCGCGGAATGCACCCGGCCCCTGGGTCATTCAGGGTGCTGTTTCGCGGGTCAATCTTCGTGGGCCGATCGAGCCGGCCGGCCAGGCGTTGACCCCGCCCCGGCAACACGCCGGGGCGGGATCGGCACCTCGCGTCCGGGTGCCGGGCGGCGGATACTGCCAGTACCGCCAGCCGGGCCCGTGAAGGCCTCCGAACAGTGAGGACGGATGCCATGCCGCAGGAACAGCACGAGGAATACCTGATCGAGGAGACCGCCGAGACCGTCGAGCCCGACGAGAAGGCACCCGAGGGCGACACGTACGACGAGGTGGCCGAACGCCGGTCCCTCGGTGCGGACCCGGCGACCAACGTCGCGGACGTCGTGGAACAGACCCGGGCGGTCCGGCACGGCGACGTGGAGGAGGAGTACCGGGAGTAGCCGACGGGCGCCGGGCCGGGCCTCGGGCCCCGGTGACCGGGCCCGGCCGCAGGGCCGGCCCGGCTAGAGGGCCCGGCGGCGTTGCAGCCAGACGAAGGCCGCCCAGCCCGGGAGCACCGGCAGGATCAGCGTCAGCAGGCGGTACAGCGCCACCGCGGCCAGCGCGCCGCCCGGTTCCATCGACGCGGTCTGCTGGAACAGGGTGAGCAGCATCCCGTCCACCGCGCCGGCCCCACCCGGAGTCGGTGCCGCGCTGCCCACCGCGTTGCCCACCAGGAACACCACCGCGACCGCGGCGAAGGACGGCTCCCGGCCGATCGCCCGGGCACAGCAGTACAGGCAGGCGATCAGGCAGATCGACACCAGCAGCTGCCCGGTCACCCCCACCGCCAGCCGGGTCGGGCTGCGCAGCAGGTCCAGCAGCCGCGGCAGGACCTCGGCCGTCAGCGGCCGCAGCCGCGTCGCCAGCCACCGCCGGGCCACCGGGATCGCGGACACCGCCGCCAGCAGTGCCGCCGCCCCGGCCAGCCCGCCGACCACCGCGGGCGGCACGTCCAGCTCGGAGCCGCCCGGCTCGAAGCCCAGCAGGTAGACGAAGGCCCCCAGCTGCAGCAGGTGCAGCACCAGGCCGATCAGCGTCCCCACGCCGACGCTGGACAGCGCCTGGGCGGTGGGGATGCCCGCCTGTTGCAGCAGGCGGGTGTTCAGCGCGACACCGCCGACGCCGCCGGGCGACACCAGCTTCACGAACGATCCGGCCACCTGCGCCAGCACCGCGTTGCGGAAGTTCAGCCGCTCCGGCACGAAACCGACGAAGCCCATCGCCGCCGCGACGTGGCTCGTCGCCGCCGCGGCCAGCGCCAGCAGCAGCCACCAGGGATCGGCGTCCGCGAGGGTGGAGACCGGGTTGTCCTCGGACGCGAACAGCTGCGGGATCAGCAGCCAGCCGGCCACCACCCCGCCCACGACGACCAGCAGGGTCCGCGGCCGCACCCGTTCCAGCCGCACCGGCCGGCCCACCACCTGCGGGCGGGTGCGCAGCACCTCCGCGCGGATCTCGTCGAGCAGACCGCTGGGGGCGGGGGCGCCGTGGTGGGGGTCCGGCCCGCCGGCCCGGGTGGCGGTGCGCTTCGCGTGCTGCTTGAGGGCGCGCCGGGTGGTGTGGGTGAGGGCGATGGGCTGGAGCAGTGGGAGGGCGGCGCCGACCGGGTCGGGCCCGAGGACGGCGATGGCGGTGCGGACGGAGCGGGCGGCGCCGGCGCGCAGGGCGAGGGTGGTGAGGAGCTGGGCGAGGTCGCAGTGCAGGACGAGTTCGGTGGCGGCGATGTCGCCGTCGGCGAAGTCGACCAGGTGCACCGCGCCCGAGTCGTCGACCAGCAGGGAGGAGGGGACGAGGGCGCGGTGGGCGATCTCGCGGCGCTGGAGCAGGGCGAGCTGTCGCCAGGCGTCGGTGAGTAGCTCGTCGGTGATCTCCTCGTCGGCGAGTTCGTCCAGGGTGCGTCCGGCCAGCCGCTCGTACGCGATGAGGGCGGTGTCCGGGCCGAGGCCGGCGGTGGCGGCGATGCGGCGGGTGCGGACGCCGGCCGCGAGGGCCGCGTACGTGACGAGTGCCTCGTGCTCCAGCCCGGTGCGCGGGGAGCGCAGGACGCGCGGGTCGGGGGCGGTGTGCAGGCGCAGCCGGCGCCAGGCGCGCTGGACGGCGGCGGCGGTGACGGCCTGCCAGTCGAGGAGCTGGACGTCGAGGTCGGGGCGGTGGTCGGCCTGCCGGACCCGGTAGCGGTCGGGGCCGGCCTGCTGGGCCTCGACCGGCCGCAGGCCGCTGTCGCGCAGGGCGCGCAGGACCTCGCCGGGCCGGGGGCAGGGGTCGGGGGTGCCGACCGCGTACAGGGTGCCGTGGGCGCCGGTCCAGCCGATCAGCAGCCCGAGCAGGAGCGCGGTGGGGGTGGCGTACCCGCCGGTCAGTCCGGCGAGGCCGGAGAGGGCGAGGACGGTCCAGGGCAGGCGGCGTTCCCGGCTGCCGGAGGCGGTCATGAAGGCGAGGACCGGCGCGAGGTAGCCGTAGACGGGCTCGGTGTGCCCGAGCCCGCCGGGCAGGGGCTGGGTGAGCGCGGTGAGCAGCGAGACCGGGGCGAGGCTGTCGGCCCACAGGTCCAGGCCGAGCGTGGCGCCGTACGCGAGGACGGCGGCGAGCAGCCCGTCGGAGACCTGCTGGAGGGCGCGCCGCCGGTCGGGGCCCAGCAGCCGACGGACGGCGAGGCCGACCGGGAGCAGCAGGACGGCGGCGGTGGTGAGCCCGCCGGCCAGGCCGGCCAGCGGACGCGGTACCAGCGCGGCCGCCTCGGCGACGTCGGCGGCGATGCCGCCGGTGGTGGCACGGGCGTAGTCGGCGAGCAGCAGGGTGAGGGCGATGGCGACCAGGCCGCCGAGCAGCCGGATCAGGGCGACGGGCTGCCGGACCCGGTCGGTGGCGGGCAGTGGGCGGGCCCGGAACCGGCCGGTGCCGGCTTGCTGGGGTATCCGGGCGGTGACCGTCCCGGCGCTGCCGTCGGCCGGTCTCCTGGTGTCGCTGGTGTTGCCGCTGCCTTGCGTCCCCGCGCCGCGTTCCCGCCGCGCGGGCGAACCGCCGGGGTCGCCCCCGCCGGTTTCGCCGTTCGTTCTCCCCGTCACGATCGCCACGGGTGGCATGCTCCCATGCCGCCCGTGGACCAGGAGCGGGGAATCCGCCGTGCCGGTACGACGTGGTCCTGCGCCTGCCGGGCCGGCAGGGCGATCAGGCGGCGCAGGCTGACGTGGCGGGGCCGGCTGCCGGTCGTCCACACCGCTCCGGAGGGCGAAGGCCCTGAGCAGGCGCTCCGCGCCGGGGCGGCATAGCCTTCAGTCATGAGCGCCTGCGAAGACCTCGCTCTGGCCCCTAGGAACATCGAGCCCCGGCCGCCCGTCGACGGCTGCGCCGACTGCCTGGCGCAGGGCCGCAGGGACTGGGTGCACCTGCGGATCTGTCTGGACTGCGGTCACGTCGGCTGCTGTGACTTCTCGCCGCAGCGGCACGCCACCGCGCACTTCCACAACACCTCCCACCCGGTGATCCGCTCCTACGAGCCGGGGGAGGACTGGCGCTGGTGCTTCGTCCACGAGGTCATGGGCTGAGGCGGGCTCCCGCGTACGGTTCCCGCGCACCGCACTTGCGTACGGCTCCCGCGTACCGCACTTGCGTACGGCTCCCGCAGTGGCCGGGTGGCTTCTCCGCGGTGGCGCGGGCCCGCAGCCCGGATAAAATCCGGACATAACGCCCATGCGGCCCCGCCGCCCGGCATCCGTCCGGCCGGCGGCCGACGAAGGGAGGCCGACGATGATCAAGCGAACGCCAGGCAGCACCGCCAAGTTCCGCCAGGGCACGCAGGAGCTGCTGGAGCGCCGGGGCATGGTGAGCCCGCCCATCCGGCTCGCGCCGGAGCCGAGCGCCGGTGCGATGTCCCACGCCGCCGGCGGGCACGGCGCCGGCGAGGCGTTCCGGCACGGCGGAAGGGACGCGCCGGGCATGGCGATGCACGCGACCCCGGCGATGCACGCCGAGCTCAAGGGGCACCGGCACCGCGGCGCGGAGAAGCACTCCGCCCACTGAGCCGCACCCCACCGCAGGGGCGGGCGACCGGACCACGGCCGCGCCGCCCCTGACGCGCGGTCAGGGGCGTTCTCGGGGAGGGTTCGGGGGCGCTCCCGGATGCCGCGGCCCGGCGCCGCCCCGAAGACTCTCTTCCATCAGAGCCACCGCCGACCGGGCGGGCCGCCGCCAGGGTGGTCCTCCACCCGCCGGGCGAGCCGCCATTGGGGAGAATCCGCATGAACACCCGTACCCGTACCCGTACCCGTACCGGTCGTTGGTCCACCCTCGCAGCAGCCGGCGCACTGCTCGCCGCCGCCACGGTCGGCGTCGCGACCCCGGCCCTGGCCGCGGGAGCCTCCCCGGCCGTCACCACCGTCACCGCCTCCGGTCCGTCCCGTGCGCCCGCGACGGCCCAACCCGGCCCACTGGACCGGGAATCGATCGCCGCGACCCTCGGCTCCCTGCCCGCCGGCATCACCGGTGCGCTGGTCCGGGTCGACGGCCCGGGTGCGCGGTGGCGCGGCACCTCGGGGGAGGAGGTGCCGGCGAACGCCCGGTTCCGGATCGGCAGTGTCACCAAGGTGTTCACCGCGACGGTGCTGCTCCAGCTCGCCGCCGAGGGCAGGGTCGACCTGGACGGCACCGTCCAGCACTACCTGCCCGGACTGCTGCCGGCCGACTACCCGGCGGTCACCGTACGGCAGTTGCTCAACCACACCAGCGGCCTGCCCGGAGGCGGCGGGATGACCTCGGGGGACGGCAGCACGGCGTGGTTCGCCGCGCACAGGGCGACCTACTTCAGCCCCCAGCAGGTGGTGGCGGACATGCTCACCCAGCCGATGAACTTCGCGCCCGGCACCGCGCAGCAGTACAACGGCAACAACTACTTCGTCGCCGCGCTGGTGATCGAGAAGGTCACCGGCGACGACTACGCGGACCAGGTGCGGCGGCGCATCACCGGCCCGCTCGGCCTGCACGCCACCTACGTCCCGGCCGCCGACGACCTGACCGTCCACGGCCCGCACGCCACCGGCTACGTGGACGTCCGGAACGCCGACGGCAGCACCGCCCGGGTGGACGTCACCGAGCAGAGCCCGTACCCGTGGGCCGAGGGCGGCATGATCTCCTCCGCCGCCGACCTGGAGCGCTTCTTCGACGCGCTCTACCGCGGCCGGCTGCTGCCGCCCGCCCAGCAGGCCGAGGTGTTCGCCGTCCCGGACGTGCCGAACGACCACAACAAGAACTGCGAGATCGGCCCGACCGCCGGGCACGCCTGCTACAGCACCGCCGGCCTGCTGCGCACCGTCCTGCCGAACGGCACCGAGGTCTGGGGCAAGAACGGCTCCCGGCCCGGCTACACCACCGGCGTCTTCGCCACCCGCGACTTCTCCCGCAGCGTGGTCGTCGGGCTCAACCCGACCGGCATCACCGGCGAGGAGTTCCCCACCCTGTGGAAGCTGGTGACCGCAGGCTTCGGCTCCGGCCAGGTGTACGGACAGCACTGAGCCGGCCGGCACCGATCCGGCCGCTCCCGAAGGGCGATTGTCAGTCGCGTGCGCTACGTTCGTCCGGTTCACCAGGGCACACGGCAGGACGACGGGGGCGGGCGCACCATGGCCGACGTGATCACGCAGGAGCCGGTCGAGCTCCGGCTGGAGCGGTACCGCACCGAGCTGACCGGCTACTGCTACCGCATGCTCGGCTCGGTCTTCGAGGCCGAGGACGCGGTGCAGGAGACCATGGTCCGCGCCTGGCGCGGGCACAAGGGCTTCGAGGGGCGGGCCGCGCTGCGCTCCTGGCTGTACCGCATAGCCACCAACGTCTGCCTGGACGCGCTGAACGGCCGCAACGGCCGGGCCCGGCCGATGGACCTGGCCGGCCCGGTCACGGTGGCCACCGCGCACGGCACCCAGTTGCCCGAGATGACGTGGATCGGTCCGGTGCCGGACGGCCGGGTGCTGCCCGAGACGGGGGACCCGGCCGAGGTGGCCGCCCAGCGCGAGTCGGTGAAGCTGGCGTTCGTCGCCGTGCTCCAGCGCCTCGCGCCCCGGCAGCGGGCGGTGCTGATCCTGCGCGAGGTGCTCGGCTGGAAGGCCGCCGAGGTGGCCGAACTGCTCGGCGTCACGGTGGCCTCGGTCAACAGCGCGCTCCAGCGGGCGCGGGCGGTGCTCGCCACGGACGCCTCGGCCGCCCGGCCGGCCCCCGAGCTGGACGAGGACCACCGCGCGCTGCTGGACCGCTACGTCCGCGCCTTCGAGGCGTACGACATGGATGCGCTCGCCGCGCTGTTGCACGAGGACGTCACGCTCAACATGCCGCCGTTCGCGATGTGGCTGCGCGGGCAGGGCGAGATCCGCGACTGGATGCTGGGCCCGGGGCACGGCTGCCGCGGTTCCCGGCTGCTCCCGGTGACGGCCAACGGCGGCCGGGCCTTCGGCCAGTACCGGCCGAGCCCGGCGGGCGGGCACGAGCCGTGGTCACTGGTCGTGCTGGAGGTGTCGGAGGGCCGGATCACCGGGTTCACCCACTTCCTGGACACCGACGTGCTCTTCCCGCTCTTCGGCCTCCCGCCCCGGCTGGAGGCCGAGCCCACCGGGGAGGCGGCGCCCGTCGCCGAGTAGCTCAGCGAGGTCCGGGTCCAGGTCCAGCGGATCGGCGGCGCCCGGCAGCAGTGCCGCGAGGCCGCTGAACGCCAGCAGTTCGCGCAGCGGGCCGCCGGCGTTCAGCAGCACCACGGCGACGCCGTGCCGGGCGGCGGCCAGCCGCAGCCGGGCCAGGGCGTCGACGACGGCCAGGTCGGGGGCGGTCAACGCGCCCAGGTCACAGGTGAGTACGGCTTCGCGCGGCGTGGTCTCCATGCCGGATAGGACTGCCGGGGCGGCCGCAGCTCATCGGTCGGGTGGCAGAGTGGAGGCGACCGCACCCACCCCGCCCCAGGAGGAGCCCCGTGACGGCTGAGCCCTTGAAATCCCGCGAGGAATGGCTGGCGTCCCTGCCCCGGATCTACGCGGCGGCGGGCTGCCTGCTGCGGGACGAGTCCGGACGGATCCTGATCGTGAAGGCCGGGTACCGCGAGCACTGGCAGTTCCCGGGCGGCACGATCGACCTCGGCGAGGGCCCGGTCGAGTGCGCCGTGCGGGAGTTGGAGGAGGAGACCGGCATCGTCCGGGAGGCGGGCGAGCTGCTGGCCATCTCCTGGACCCACGCCTCTGCCGAACTCGACCACCCCGCCCAGCACTTCATGTTCGACTTCGGGACCGTCCCGGACGGCACCCCCGTGACCGTCCCGGCCGGCGAGCTGGACACCCACCGCTGGGCGCCGGTCGAGGACGCCTTGGGGCTCCTCGGCCCGGCCCGTTCGGCCCGGCTGCGGGCGGCGCTGGAGGCGGCCGAGGACGGCCGGGTCCGGATCGTCACCACCCACGTCTCCGGGTTCTGAGCGGAAGTGCCCTGCCCCGGAGGGGAGTTCCGTCCGGGGCAGGGCGCCGTGGCCTCACTGCTGCGGCCCGGACTCCTCGTTCCGAGCGGCGATGATGGCGGCGATCGCCTCCGAGACGAAGGTCTCCGTCTCGGACTTGTCCACCTTCAGCCCGGCCAGCACGCCCTGGCCGTTCTCCAGCTCAAGCAGCGCGAGCAGGATGTGCTCGGTGCCGACGTAGTTGTGTCCGAGCTTGAGCGCCTCCCGGAAGGTCAGTTCCAGCGCCTTCTTGCTCTCGGCGTCGAACGGGATCAGTGCGGGCAGCGTGTCGACGGCGGCCGGCAGGGCGGCGGTGACCGCCTCCCGGGCGGCCTGCGGGGTGACGCCCTGGGCGGCGAGCGCCTTCGCGCCGATGCCCTCGGGCTCGGCGACCAGGCCGAGCAGCAGGTGCGCCGTGGTGATCTCGGCGTTGCCCGCCTTGCGGGCCTCCTCCTGCGAGGCCACCACGACGCTGCGGGCCCGGGGCGTGAACCGGCTGAAGCCCTGGCTAGGGTCGAGGTCGTTCGGGGTGCCCGGGCCCTTGGGGACGAAGCGCTTCTGGGCGGCCTGCTTGCTGACGCCCATGCTGCGGCCGATGTCGGTCCAGGAGGCGCCGGAGCGGCGGGCCTGGTCGACGAAGTGGCCGATGAGGTGGTCGGCGAGCTCGCCGAGGTGGTCGGCGGCGATGACCGCGTCGGAGAGCTGGTCGAGCGCGTCGGTGTGGACCTTCTTGATCGCGGCGATCAGGTCGTCGAGGCGCAGCGGAGTGGTGTTGGGAACAACGGGATTCTCCATGCGTCAACCGTAGGTTGTCGACCCGTAGGTCGTCAACCATCGGTTGACGATGGTTGTGGCGGCGTCGGGGCCCGCGCTACGCGGCGGGCAGTAGCCGTTCCCGGACGGCGGCGATCCGCTCGGGTGCGACGCCCGCCGCGAGCAGGTAGCCGGCCGGGTCGAACCCGTCGAGCGTGGCCGCCAGGGCGGCCTCGGCGGTGGTCCCGGCCTCGGCGAGCACCGTGTCGATCCGGCGGTACGGGTCCGGCAGGCCCAGCATCCCGTACAGGGGACGGATGTTGGGGCCGCTCAGCAGGTAGTCCTCGGTGATCGCGCCCCGGTCGACCCCGGCCAGGGCGAGCAGCAGCACGGCGGCCAGGCCGGTGCGGTCGCGGCCGGCGCCGCAGTGCACGACCACGCCGCCGGGACGGGCGCCGGCGATCGCGGAGATCAGTGTGGCGGCGGCGTGCGGGCAGTGGTCCAGGTACGGGCGAAGCGCGAGCGGGGTGCCGTCCAGCCGTCCGTGGGCCTCCCACCAGGCGGGGCCGGCGAGCTCGTCCAGCGGGACGCGGATCAGCTCGACGCCCTCGGGGAGCGGGAGGAGAGGCCTGTACTCCTCGGCGTTGCGCAGGTCGACCACGGTGCGGACGCCGTGGTCGAGGAGGGCGTCCCAACCCTCGGCGGTGAGGCGGTCCAGGTTGTCCGCCCGGACTATCGCGCGGTGGGCGGTGAGCCGGCCGGAGACGGTGGGCAGTCCGCCCAGGTCGCGGACGTTCAGGCAGCCGTCCCAGACGAGCGTGCGGTCCACGGTACTGCTCGGCGCGTGCGTCGTCCGGTACATGGGGCTCCCCGTTTTCTCGTCGGGGGTCCCGTTACCCCCTCGTTATATGACGACTCCCGGGAGATCCGGATGGTTCCTCGCTGTTCGAGTCCTCGGAACCGGTTGTTCAGGGAGGAGGGAAGGGGAGGGAGGGAGGAATCGCGTGGTCAGACGGTGGTCGGGGCCTCGGTCTCGGTGCGGACCAGCCGCTCCATCGGCTCGACCGCGATCTGGCCGAGCATCGAACCGGCCACGATCGCGCCGATCAGGAGGACGGTGGACAGCCAGGCCATGGTCGACACCGGCAGGGTGAAGGCGCCGACCACCCGGGCCGCGCACTCGGTCAGCAGCGCGGTGCCCCAGATGCCCGAGAACAGGCGCTCGTGGCGGCGGAAGGCCCGCGACCCGGCCGCCCGGCCCTCGACCAGCCGCTGCCAGGCGGCGGAGCGCTCCTGCCGGCCCTTGGTGAGGAAGGGCATCAGCATCGGGGTCATCACCGGTCGGCCGATCAGCGCGGAGACCAGGATCGCCAGTGCCACGGTGCCGCTCAGCCCGCCGTCCTTGGCGATCATCAGCCGGGCGTCGCCGGTGACGAAGGTCAGCGCCAGGCCCGCCAGGTTCACGGTCAGCATCAGGGCGGCCCACAGGTTGAGCCTGCGCTCGCCCAGCAGGCCCAGGACGGTCCGGGCGGCCGGGAAGGCACTGCTCCAGGCCAGCGCGGCGAACTCGCTCAGACCGAGGGCCGAGTGCAGCAGGTAGTAGCCGGCCAGCGGGGCGGCCACGTCGAGGGCGAGCGGGCGGAGCCCGGAGACCAGCGGGTTGGGCGCCTTGGCGCGGGCGGCGCCCGCGGCGGCGTCCCGGGCGGGAGCGGCGGTGGTGCCGGTGACGGCGCTGGTGAGGGCGACGGTGCCGGTGACGGCGCTGACGCTGACGGTCTGGCTCACGGTGGGTTCCTCCCCCGACTGGTGGCCGCGGGCCGCTGCCCGCGTCGTGCCTCCAGTTTTTCCGTCCGGCCCTCCGTCGGAGCAGTGCCGTCCGTTGCGTCATCCGCGTGACAGTTGTCATGGTGCGCGTCGTGACACCGCCCGGGGCCTGCTGCTTTTCACTCCTCGGCAGGGAAGTTCCCACTCCTCGACGGGGAAGGTCCACAGCTCGCGGCCCAGGGTGTCCAGGCAGCGGGGTCACGGTGGCGGGCCGGGCGCGTCGGCGGACCCGGCGTCCGGGCGTCTCGGCGGTCCGGGCTGCTTCGCCTACCGACGACGCAGGCCGGACGGGCCTTCGTGGGCCGTGGGCGAACGGCAGGAGTCCTCGGGGCCTCGGCCCCGGCCGGACCGGTCGTTCGGCCAGAGCCGAAGCGTTCGCCCGAATGGCGCATCATGTGGCGAGTGCAGAGTGCAGAGCGCCCCGGAGCGGGCACCGACGGCCCCGTCGGCCGGTCCGGACCAGTACCACCCACCGGCCCGCCACCGGGCCCGGCCCCGGCGCCTCCCGACCTGACCGAGGCGGTCCGGGCCGCGCAGGGCGGGGACGAGGAGGCGTTCCGGCTGCTCTTCCGGACCGTCCAGCCGGGCCTGCTGCGCTACCTGCGGGTCCTGGTCGGCGGCCGGCCGGAGGACGCGCAGGACGCCGAGGACATCGCCTCCGAGGCCTGGCTGCAGATCGCGCGTGACCTGCGCGGCTTCTCCGGCGACGGGGACGGCTTCCGCGGCTGGGCCGCCACCGTCGCCCGCCACCGCGCCCTCGACCACCTGCGCGCCCGGCGCCGCCGTCCGGTCGCCGACCTACCGTTCGAGCAGCTGGTCGAGCTGGCGGCAGGGGACGACACCGCGCGCGCCGCGCTGGCCACGGTCGGCACCGCCGACGCCCTGGCCCTGATCTCCCGGCTGCCGCGCGACCAGGCCGAGGCGGTGCTGCTGCGGGTGGTCATGGAGCTGGACGCGGAGAGCGCAGCCCGGGTGCTCGGCAAGCGGGCCGGCAGCGTCCGGATGGCCGCCCACCGGGGGCTGCGGCGGCTGGCCAAGCTGGTCGAGCCGCTCGCGTCCGGGGGTGGCATCCCGGCCGCGCGGGGCGGCGGCGCGACGGCCGGCGCGGGGGCCGGACAGGGTCCTGAAGCCCCGGGGGGCGCCCCCGGAACGGCCCCCGGAGTGAGCGCGGGCGAGGCCGCCGGGCGGCCTGCGGGGAAACCCGCGAAAAAAAGTTCTCCGCAGGGTGTGACAGAACGCCGGGCCGCGACGCTGAAGGACATGAGATGAGCACCAACCGATCCCGTCGGATCGACCGTGACACCGCTGAGCAACTGCTCGGTGGTGCTGTGGGCGGCCCGTCGGCCGGGCAGGACGCCTCGCTCACCGGACCGGACGGCGGTCCCGGGCAGCTCGCCCGGGTGCTCGCCGCGGCCGCCGCCCCCGCGACGGCCGGCGAACTGGCCGGGGAGGAGGCCGCCCTGGCCGCGTTCCGGGAGGCCGGTCTCACGCCCGACCCGACAGTGACCCCCGCCCGGAGACGATCGATGGCAACCGCCGCGCTGGCCAGGGCCTTCAGCACGAAGGCCACTGCCGTCGTGCTCGGCGCCACCGCGCTGTGCGGTGTCGCCGTCGCCGCCGGCACCGGCAGCCTGCCGTCCGCGCTGGGCGGCGGCCCGTCCGCGCCGGAGCACGGGCTCGCGGGCGAGGGCGCGGCCACCGGCTCCGCGCCGGGCTCGTCGGCCGCCGGCTCGGCCGCCGGCGTGGCCCCGTCCGATGCCGTGGCGTCCGGCTCCGGCCGTCCGTCCGGAACCGCCTCCGCCGGACCGCAGACGGCCGTCCCGTCCGGCCCCGCGACGCCCGGCACCCCCTCCGCCGAGGGACGCGGCAGCCACCCGGCCGTCCCGCCCGCCCTGGTCGGCCTCTGCACCGGCTTCACCGACGGTACGGCCAAGGGCGAGCGCCCGAGCCGGCTGGCCGGCGATCCGCTGTACGGCCCGCTGGTCGCGGCGGCCGGCGGCGCGGACCGGGTGGCGGACTACTGCAACGCCGCGATCGGTGACGAGGACGGCGACCACCAGGGCGGCACCGCCCCGACGCGCGAGCCCGGCCGCACCGGCACCGGCTCCGGCTCCGGCGCGACCGCCGGAGCCGGCAAGGGGAACACCGGTGGCGGCCGGACCGGCGGCAGTGGCAACGGGAGCGGCAACGCCAACAGCGGCGGCACCGCCAACAGCGGCGGCACCGCCGGCAGCGGTGGAAGCGGCCAGGACAGCGGCGACAACGGCCAGGACACCGGCGGCAGGCCGGGCAAGTCCGGCGTGACCGTCCCGCTCGTCCCGCCCGCCCCCGACCCGCAGGACGTCCGCCCGAGCAAGACCGACCGGACCGAGAACGAGCAGTCGGCCGGGAGGTAGCCCCCAGAACTCCGGGTGGGCGGCGAGCGACTCCCCCCGGGCTCGCCGCCCACCCGGAACAGCACCACCGCAGGACCCCGCAGGACCGGCCGGACCGACAGGACCGGCAGGACCGACGGGAAGCAGTACCACCCGAAGACCCCGGGTGGCCGGTCGGCTCCCCGTGCCCACCGACCACCCGGCCGGCCCCGGCCGGACCGGTAGGCGCACCCCGGACGCGCCGCCGGCCCGGCCGGCCCGGAAACGTGCGGGCCCCCCCCCCCCCCGGGGGGGGGGCCCCCCCCCCCGGCCGGGGGGCGGGGGGCCCCCGGCCCGGGCCCCCCCCCCCCCACCACCACCCCCGCCGGCCGGGGTGGCGGG